>JAPUEP010000223.1 GCA_027492515.1 Hyphomonadaceae bacterium | reverse complement strand
CATTTTTAATTTTCATTGCATCACCAGTTTTTGCCCAAGAATTAAATCCAAAACAAGAAGAGCGTTATAATGCCCTTGGGCGTGAAATAAGATGCGTGGTTTGCCAAAGCGAGCCTGTGGCAACATCATCTGCCAAAATCGCAATTGATATGCGCGACGTTATCAAGGAGCGTATTTTAGCAGGTGATAGCGATACGCAAATTCGCAAATATTTTGCCGACCATTATGGCGAATATGTTCTTTTAAGGCCGCAGGTTAATAAGGTAACTTATTTATTATGGCTTGCGCCAATTTTGCTTTTGGTTTTTGGGGTATTTTTTGCGCTTAAAAATATAAGCAATAAAAAAATAGAAGAAGAAATTCTAAGTGATGACGAATTAAAACAGGCCGAAGCAATCGTAAAAGAATTAGATTAAACCTATTGATTAAGTCTTTCATGCCGCTTAAGCCATGCGCGCCTAAATTGGGCAAGATATTGGTCGATTTCTACAAAAGAAGAATAATGCAAATTGCATAATCGCATTTGGCGATCTTTGCGGCGTGATATAAGCCCCGCTTTTTCCAATACCTTTATATGTTTCGATATCGCAGGAAGTGACATTTCAAAAGGCTTGGCAAGTTCATTAATCGACTTTTCACCATCAATTAACATTGCCAAAATTTCGCGCCGTGTTGCGTCGCTTAAGGCATGGAAAATATTATCAAGACTATTCATATTAAACCTAATGGTTAAATTAACTTACCAATAAATAACTAAATGGTTAAATAAGATTATGCAACAGAAACTATCCTAAATTACAAAAATTTAATGCTAAACTTTCGAAAATAAAGCGTTTTTGCTGCAAAACTTTCTGAATGTTAAGGTTGTGCCTATGGAAAAAACAAAAAAGCTGTTGCATATTGTTAATGTTGAAACGCAGAAGTTTCTTCATTAGCGGAGCATTTAAATGAACAATAAAAAAGAGCTTGGTTTTCTAAAACGCCCAATTATGACAGGTGCAGCAGCAATTGCACTTGGTGTTGCGGCATTTGGTGCGGGGCAGATTTTGTCACCACATAATCTACAGGCTCAGGCAATTAAGGCAGAGGCACCAAAATCTGCGGCCTATTTGCCGTCATTCGCCGATTTAGTTGAGCGTGTATCACCTGCGGTTGTTGCAATTGATGTAAGTCAAAAATCAAAAGGTCCATCGGATGATGATTTGGCGCAAATTCCACCAGAATGGCGCAAATTCTTTGGCGGCGGCGATAATGCGAAACCACGTATTGTCCAAGGTGCTGGCTCTGGCTTCTTTATTTCTGCTGATGGTTATATTGCAACCAATAATCACGTTGTTGAAGATGCCGATAAAATCACTGTTACTTTAAAAGATGGCCGTGAATTGCCTGCAAAAGTTATTGGCCGCGACCCGCGTACTGATGTTGCTGTGATTAAAGTTGAAGGCAATAATTTCCGTTATGTTCAATTTGAACCTGATACTAATGTTCGTGTTGGTGATTGGGTGGTTGCAATTGGTAATCCGTTTGGCCTTGGCGGCACGGCAACGGCGGGCATCGTTTCGGCGGTCGGTCGTGAACGTGTTGGCGGCGCTAATATTTCTAATTTCATTCAAATTGATGCGCCAATTAATCCTGGTAATTCGGGCGGCCCAACATTTGACATGGCAGGGCGCGTGATTGGTATTAATACCGCAATTGTTTCGCGTTCTGGTGGTAATGATGGTATTGGTTTTGCCGTCCCTGCAAATACTGCGCAAAAAGTTGTAAATGATTTAATCAAAAATGGCGCTGTTAAATATGGCTGGATTGGTGTTTCAATCGGTGATTTAAACAATGATCTTGCCGATACTTATGGCCTTAAAGATGCCAAAGGCGCGGTTGTTGGCGCGGTAACGCCAAATGCACCTGCTGCAAAAGGCGGTTTGAAACGCGGCGATGTTATTGTTGGCATTAATGGTCAATCAATCGCAAGCTCAACCGAATTAACCCGTAAAATCGGTGATAGTGCGGTTGGTTCGAATGTTAAATTGGATGTTATTGATGGTGCGGGTAAAAAACGCGTTGTTAATATCACTATTGCTGCACGTCCTGACGAAAAGAAACTGGCTGAAATCTCGCAATATGGGGTTGATGATAATGGTGCTTCAAGCGCACCTGTTGCAACCGATGTTATGGGGCTTTCACTTTCGCCGCTTACACCTGCTGCAAAAGCACGTTTGAAATTAGGCGCAAATGATAATGGCGTTCTAATCACAAAAGTTGAAGATGATTCAGTGGCGGCACAAAAAGGCCTTTCAGAAGGTGACGCAATCCTACTTGTAAATAACACCGAAATAACAAACCCATCACAATTCAAAGATGAAGTTGCCAAAGCGAAAAAAGATGGCAAAAAATTCATTCGCGTCTTTGTGGTCACAAATGGCGGTAGTGGTTTTCAAACCCTACCAATTGAATAGGAATTTATTATGAAAGTTCTTGTTGTAGAAGATGCCGTCGATACCGCGCGCTTTATGGCGCGCGCCCTCGAAGAGGCGGGTCATAGTGCCGATATTTCGCACAATGGCACCGAGGCAGAAGAAAAAGCACGCAGCCTTCAATATGACGTCCTTGTCTTTGACCGAATGTTGCCGGGTAAAGATGGGCTTGAAGTTGTGCGCGACCTTCGTAAAGATGCAATCACAACCCCTGTTTTATTCTTGTCTGCCTTGGGTGAAGTTGATCACCGTATCGAAGGCCTAAAAGCAGGCGGTGATGATTATCTTGCAAAACCTTATTCAAGCGCTGAATTGGTTGCACGTGTTGAAGTTTTGGGCAAAAGAATTGACCCAGATAGCCGCGCAACTTTATTAAAACTTGGCGATTTGGAAATGGATTTAATAACCCGCAAGGTTTTCCGCGCTGGCAAAAAAATCGATATACAACCGCGTGAGTTTAGATTGCTTGAATATTTAATGCGCAATTGCGGGCAGATTGTTACACGCACAATGTTGCTAGAAAAGGTTTGGGACTATCATTTTGACCCACAGACAAATGTTATTGATGTTCACATCTCGCGTTTGCGTTCAAAAATTGATAAAGACTTTGACCATCCTATGTTACACACAATTCGTGGAACAGGTTATAGACTAGAAGCGTGAGATTTTGGGCAAATTCAATAATATAATTGCCAAATTAAAAAGCAGAATTGCGCGGCGCGAAACAGGGTTTCGCGCCCGCTTTGCTGAGGTTTCGCGGACAACAACTTTCAAAGTTGCGCGCAATTTTGCAATTTTGTTTTTAACCTTCGCAACCCTTTTATTGGCCTATATTTGGGTTATGTCATTTGGCTTTTTAAACTATGATGCCGATAGGCAGGCCAAACAAGAATTAAATGCCCTAACAAAAATTTGGGCTGAACATGGCGTGGAAGGCTTGAATGCTGCTGTAATTGAACGTGCCGCAACTGCAAATGAAAATCTCTATGTCCTTATAACCCCATTGGGCGAGGTTATGAGTGGTAATATTGATGCCGTTCCAATGGATTTATCAAAAGTGGAAAGACCAAAATCAGGAATTCCATTACAAGATAGCCCGATTTATTCCTCAAGATTTAATTATTCACGCCAAGATGGTGAAAATCGTAATCATTCGGCGCGCGGTGTATTTCTTGCAGGCTCTGATGGTTATGGGCTTTTTGTTGGGCGTGACCTTGGTGCGGGTTTTGTTGTTGCTGAACGGGTTACTGGCGCGGTTTGGTCGGGGTCTTTGGCGGTTTTAATATTTGCAATGTTGGGCGGTGTTATGGCAGCTCGCGGTGCAGCAAAAAGGGTGGATGAATTATCAAAAACCACCAAAAAAGTTATGTCAGGTGATTTAAGCGTTCGTGCACCCGTAAACCTCTATAAAACAGGTGCTGGTGATGAATTTGACGCTTTAACCGATGATTTAAACAATATGCTTGATAGAACCGAAAGATTGGTTCAGGCATCACGCACAATTGGCGATGCAATCGCCCATGATTTACGCTCGCCGCTAACAAGGCTTAGGGTAAAGCTTGAAGATGCCAATATTCATGCGCAAAACAAAGATGAATTACATGATGCAATGGATGTTGCGATTAATGATATTGACCGCATTGTTGGCACTTTTAACGCCGTTTTACGCCTTTCAAGGCTTGAAGCAGGGCAGGGTGCAATTCGCGAAACAATGAACCTATCGGAAACATTGGGCGAAATTGTTGAAATTTTTGAATATAGTTTTGAAGACAAGAATTTGGAATTTAGTGCGCAAATTGAAGAAAATCTAATTATTGAAGCCGATAAATCACTTTTGACACAGGCAATAACCAATTTACTTGATAATGCCATGAAATATACGCCAAGTGGCAAAGTGCAATTAATTGCAAAAAAACAGAACAAAAAAACCGCAATTTCCGTAATTGATTCAGGCACAGGAATTGCGCCAGAACTTCGTGAAAAAGCTTTAAAGCGTTTTGAGCGTCTTGATGCCGCACGTACCACACAAGGTTCAGGAATCGGTCTATCACTTGCGCATGCAATTGCTGAAGCGCATGATGGCGTTTTAATTTTAGAAGACGGTATAGAAAGCGAAAACGGCAAAGGTTTGAATGTAACAATATTAATCTAAAGGCAAATAAATGTTTAAAATTAACGCCTTGGGCAGTGTTTTTGAATCAATAGAACAAGCAAAAACAATCGCCCCCTATATTGATAGATTAAGCAGAAAATTTCCAAATATCGTTGAAAAATTAAAATCAAAACCCGCACAATCAGTTTTGGATGATGCATTAAATCTTGCAAAAAATGCGGCAAATCTTGATATTAATAGTGCGATGCGTGATTTGCGCCATGCAAAATCAATCACCCATTTAACCCTAAGCGGCGCCGATTTGGCGCAACAAATGCCATTGATGGATATAACGGGCAATCTATCCAACCTTGCCGATATTGCCATTCAATCAGCGCTTGAAATTGCACAAAAAGATGCGCCAGACCGCGATAAGCGCGCCTTCATAAATGATAAAATCCCTGGGCTTTTTATAATTGCAATGGGCAAACATGGGGCGGGGGAATTAAATTATTCATCAGATGTTGATTTATCGGCATTTTTTGAACGCGATGAATTTGATGAAGATTATCAGGGGCAAAGCGTTCCAATATGTGTGCGTTTAATCGGTGCGGTTACGCGAATTTTGGAAGAAATTACGGCTGATAATTATGTTTTTCGGGTTGATTGGCGTCTTAGGCCAGACCCTGCCTCAACGCCAATTGCGGTTTCCACCCGCTTTGCCGAACAATATTATGAAAGCGTTGGGCAAAATTGGGAAAGGGCAGCCTTTATTAAGGCGCGTGCTGTTGCAGGGGATTTTGAAAATGCAGCAGGTTTTTTGGATTATTTGCAACCATTCATCTGGCGCAAATATCTTGATTTTGCGGCTGTGCAGGATGTAACATCAATCTTGCGCCAAATTCATCGCCATAATCGTTCAGGTGAATTGGATGATCCAGTTTTTGACGTAAAGCTTGGGCGTGGCGGCATTCGTGAAATTGAATTTTTCACACAAACACAACAACTTATATTAGGTGGTAAAGACAGGAATTTACGCCAAATAAAAACCCTTGCTGCACTTATTGCCCTTAAAGATGCAGGCCGCGTTAAAGCAAAAGTGTGTGATGAGCTTTCAAATTGTTATGAATTTTTGCGCAATGTTGAACATCGTGTTCAAATGCTTGAAGATGAGCAAACCCATTCTTTACCGCAAAATATTGAAAAACGCGCCAAGGTTGCAGCCCTCGCAGGTTTTGAAAATCTACAGGTTTTTGATGCTACAATAAAGCAAGTGCGTGAAAACGTGCAAACCCATATATTTGAACTTTTTGGCGCCCAAGATTCGCTTTCAACATCTGCTGGATCTTTGGTTTTTACGGGTGTTGAAGATGATGAAGAAACATTGGAAACCATTCGCGGCTTTGGCTTCAATGACCCCGCCAAAGTATCATCAACAATTCGCGGTTGGCATCATGGGCGTATTCGCGCAACACGAACCCCAAGGGCGCGTGAAATCCTAACCGCCATAACCCCAAATCTATTAGAAGCAATTTCCCAAACGGGGGAGGCGGATACAGTCTTTGCAAGGTTTGATGATTTTGTTTCAGGCCTTTCGGCAGGTGTACAAACATTGGCGCTTTTCCAAAATGAGCCACAGATTTTACGCGAAACCTGCCTTACCCTTGGTTTAAGTAATCGCCTTGCGCAGGATTTGGCGAAAAAGCCCGCCATTCTTGATGCAATGCTAAGCCCAAGATTTTCCCAAGGCCTTAATCTCGATAATATTGATGATTTACGGCAATTGGCTAATGATGCCCTAAGTCAATGTAATGAATTTGAATTTGCACTTGATATTATAAGACGTTTTAGGCGTGAAGAAGCGTTTCGAATTGGGTATCATATTCTTCATGGCTTTGCCAAAGCAGGTTGGGCGGCAAATTCATTTTCAAATCTTGCAAAAGTCTGCATCGAAGCGCTTCTGCCGTGGGCGATTAAAGAAGTTGAAAATGCACATGGCAAATTTGATGGCAAAATCGCAATATGTGGTTGGGGCAAATTGG
>JAPUEP010000222.1 GCA_027492515.1 Hyphomonadaceae bacterium | reverse complement strand
TCGTATAAGCCAAGGGCAATCGACTGTTGGCAATCTTATGGCCTTTATCGCATCGCTTTTGAATGCATCGGCATCATTGCGTAGTTTTGGCGATATGAATAACCAACTTCAAGAAGGTATTTCGGGGCTACATCGTTTTTACGAAATCCTTGATGAAGAGCCTTCAATAAAAGATGCACCAAATCCAATTCATATTGAACGCGCAAAAGGCGAAATAGAATTTAAAAATGTTGATTTTTCAATCGGCGAAACCAAAATTCTAAACAATATAAGTTTTAATGCCGAAGTTGGAAAAACCATTGCCTTTGTTGGTGCATCGGGCGCGGGTAAATCATCAATAATCAATCTTATACCGCGCCTTTTTGATGTAAGTGGTGGCACAATCTATCTTGATGGCAATGATATAAGGCAGATTGAATTAAAGAATTTACGCGATCAAATCGCCCTTGTTTCCCAAGATGCAATATTGTTTGAAACCACAATTGCACAAAATATCTGTTTTGGCGCAGGGCAGAAAAGCGATAAAGAAATTATAAATGCTTTAAAACAGGCCGCCTGTGATTTTGTTTTTGAACTACCTGATGGCATAAATTCCCATGTTGCGCCAAAGGGCAGTAATTTTTCAGGTGGTCAACGCCAAAGGCTTGCCCTTGCCCGCGCAATTTTGCGCAATGCCCCAATCCTAATGCTTGATGAGCCAACAAGCGCCCTTGATAGTGAGAATGAGGCAAAAATCCAAATTTCACTTAATGAATTTTGTAAAAACCGCACAACATTGGTGGTCGCGCATCGCCTTTCAACCGTTGCCAATGCCGATAAAATCCTTGTTATGGCAAATGGTGAAATTGTTGAAACCGGCACGCACAATGAATTACTTGAAATGGGCGGCATTTATTCGGATTTAGCGAAACTACAATTAAGATAATTATTCACGCTTAAGAAGATTATCGGTAATCCATGAGCCAACAGGCGTTGGTTTGAAATCATCAAATAATTTATCGCGTTGATAGATATTATCGACCCAATCCCAAAATTCGATACCGCTTTCATTATGGGCTTTTTCAAATTTGTTCCAAAAATGCCCCAAAATGCCGGTTTTACCTGCACTTACATGAAGATATTTGAATGATAATTGCTTCTTTGCATCGGCAATTGAGGATTTATCGATAAGATATTTATACAAAGAACTTGCAAGCCCCGCCCGGTCGGCACCTGATTTGCAATGCAATAGAATTGGATATTCGGAGGTTTCAAACGCTTTTACCAAATCACGCATAATGATTGGGTTTGGCGCACCGCGGCTTTCAACTTTAAAAAATAAAAGTTTCAAACCCAATTTCTCACACGCATCTTTTTCAAGTGCTGTAAAAGAAGAATCAATATCACCGCGCAAATTAATTACGGTCTTAATACCCTTTTCTTTCCAGACCGCCAATTGCTCTGGGCTTGGTTGGTTAGAGCGCCAAACACCCTTTGAAATTTCATGCGCATTTTGGAATTTTTTGCGTAAAAAAGCATGATCATGCCAGCAATAATCAGAATATGCCTGTTTTCGGCCCTGTTCGGTCGTTAGATCATATTTTGACAAAAGCGGTACCCCGATATTAATGCTGTAATTATGTGACAATCCATGCCCCTTTTGCAATACTAATTCAAGCGCTATATAGAAAAATATAACAGAAGATTGTAACAGTTTTAAATGCTCAAAAAGATTATACGTTCCCACATTATGCAAGAAATATTGGCGCATATTATTGCGCTTTATATGTATTTGGTGCGGGTTACGACAAAATGGGAAATTATCGGTCAAGAATATTTATCAAGATTTGCCGATACTAATGAAGGTGTTGTTGCCGCTTATTGGCATTCGCGCATAATGATGGCGCATTCAATTTGGCCGACCAAAGCCAAGCCATATAATATGATGATTTCATTATCACCTGACGGGCAATTTGTTGCACGTGCCGCCGAAATTTTGGGGCGCAATGTTATCCGTGGTTCAAGCTCTAAAAAACGTGATGGTGCAAATCAGGATAAAGGCGCATTAAAAGCCTTTAGATTAATGGTAAATGCCGCAAAAAATGGCGAAGGCTCATTCATCACACCCGATGGCCCACGCGGCCCACGTCAAAGAATTCAAGATGGCGCAATAAGAATGGCAAAATCGGCGGGCGTTGAAATTATGCCCGTTGCAATGTCGATAAAGGGTTCAAAATATATGAATTCTTGGGATAGATTTGTTATCCCACCTTTATTTTCAAAGGGTCTTATAATTTATGGTGAACCTGTGAAAATTGAAGGCAATGACGCAATTTCATTGGAAAATGCCAAAATCCAACTTGAAAACCGCCTTAATGAAATAACCCAAAAGGCAGATATTGATTTGGGCGGCCCATTGATTGAGCCGCAAGATGCAAATCCAAAATTGGCAGATATTGATGATTAAATTGCCATTTATATTTTCACTTTATCGCTTTTTTACAAATGTAATAAGCCCATTTTTACCCGCAATATTAAGTTCACGCGTTAAAAATGGAAAAGAATATGAAAATTCACGCCCGCAAAGATTTGGCGAAATATCATTTCAAAAAAGCAAAAATAAATTAATTTGGATACATTGTGCAAGCGTTGGCGAAACAATGGTTGGCATTTTGCTTGCAAGAAAATTATTAGAAAATAACAATGATTTAGAGTTTTTGTTTACCGCCCAAACCATTGCCGCCAAAGAAGTTTTTGAAAAATCCAACATAATAAATTCGCATTTTCAATTTGCGCCAATCGACACGCCAAATATTGCCAAAAGTTTTGTTGAAACATTAAAACCAGATTTGGCGATTTTTGTTGAGGGTGAAATTTGGCCTAATTTAATTTTCGCACTTGATATGGCAGGTATGAAACGTGCTTTGATTAATGCGCGTATGACCGATAAATCAATTCAAAATTGGAAAAGATTTAAAAGCTTTGGAACGCCAATTTTTGGTGGTTTTTCTTTTATTCATTGTGCAAATGAAAAAACTGAAAATGCACTTTGTGAAATTATTAATTCTGAAAATCATCATTTAACTGGCAATCTTAAATTATCGGCCCCTGCCCTTAAAATAGCTTCGAATTTAGTTGAAAATATCAAAGCGCAAACCAAAGGGCGAAAAATTTGGCTTTGTGCGTCAAGTCATTCGGGTGAAGAAGAAATTATAATTGATGCCCACAAAATGCTTTTGCAAAAGCATCCAGATAGTCTTTTGATTATTGCGCCGCGCCATATAAGCCCAATTATGAATATAATACCATATTGTGGAAAATTGGGTTTAAAATCAGCCTCTAGAAGTCAAAACAATATTATTGATAGTCAAACAAAAGTTTTAATTTGGGATAGTTTCGGGGAATTAGGAAGCGCGTTTAAAATCGCCGATTGCGCCTTTATTGCGGGTTCATTATTGCCACATATTGGCGGGCATAACCCAATTGAACCCGCGCTTTTGGAATGCCCAATAATAACAGGGCCATATTTTCATAATTTCAAAGATATTTATGATGAATTATTGCAAAATCATGCGGCGATTAAAATTAAAAATAATGATGCAAAATCTGTTCATGATGCGATTGATGCAGTTTTATTTTCACAGGATTTAAGCCAAAAACTTATCAATAATTCGGGTGAATATATGAATAAAAATCGTCACATGCTTGATAAAGTTAGTGATGAAATTATGGGGCTTTTATAATGCGTGCACCAAGTTTTTGGAACATTAAACACGGCAGGGATAGTGCGCCATTTTTAAAAATACTTTTGCGCCCCCTTTCCTATTTATATGATTATTTCACCCAAAAACGCATCTATGAGGCCAAAACCACCTATCTTAATGTGCCCGTAATTTCGATTGGTAATATCACTTTGGGCGGCACAGGCAAAACCCCCATTGCGATTGAAATTGCAAAGATTGTCAGTGAAATTTGGGGCAAGCCCGCAATTGTTTCGCGCGGATTTGGCGGCTCTTTAATCGGTGCACACAAAGTTGAATGGGGCAAATCAGATGCAAAAGATGTGGGCGATGAACCCTTAATGCTTTCAAAATATTGCGATGTTTTTATTGGCAAAGACCGTGTGGAGGCCGCCAAACTTGCAATTGAAAATAACGCCAAAACATTGATTTTGGATGATGCCCACCAAAACCCATTTTTGAATAAAAATATCAGCTTTGTTGTGATTGATGGCAATGTTGGTTTCGGCAATCACGAAATCTGCCCCGCAGGGCCATTGCGTGAAAGCATTGATGTTGGCCTAAAACGCGCAGATGCAATAATTTGGGTTGGAAATCGTGAACTTGAAAAAGAAGAGATCGGCGATTTTAAAAAGCCACGTTTTTACGCCAATATCAAAACCAAAAGCAAAGAATTAAATGGTGATTATCTTGCCTTTTGCGGCATTGGTCGCCCCGAAAAATTTGGGGAAAGCCTTAAGGAAATTGGCGCGCGTGTCATTGACCTTATCCCCTATCCTGATCATCATTTTTATACACAAAAAGAATTATTATATTTACAAGCGCGCGCGCAGGCCGATAAATTAAAACTAATCACCACCGAAAAAGATTTTGTGCGCCTTCCGCAATGGTTTGCTGAAAATTGTGAAGTCATGGAAATTGCAATTGAATTTGATAATCCCCATTATATAAAAGAATTTATCGAAACCAGTTTGAAACGCGCAATATAGGGCATTTATTTATGTTTTCCAAAATCCTTACCGCCCTTGAAAGCCTTGCCTTTGATGCATATTGGGGCAAATTTTCCAAACTTGATATTGATAAAGCGTCAAATGAAGGCGCAAAATTCGCCCGTTTCGTTGGCCCCAAAACCAGCGCGCATAAAACTGCTGAACGCAATATTCGCATGTGCTTTCCCAATTTTACCGATACACAAGTTCAAGAAATCCTTGATGCAATGTGGGATAATTTGGGGCGTTTGGCGGGGGAATTGCCACATCTTGGCAATCTTGGTTATTTTAAGGAAAATTCGCGCGTTTCAATGACGGGTGTTGAAATCCTTGATAGATATTTACAACCCAATGTGGGTGCAGTTTTTGCATCGGGGCATTTTGCCAATTGGGAAGTAATGCCGGCGGCAATCGTTCAACGCGGCGTGCCCTGCGAAGTTACGTATCGCGCCCTTAATAATAAACATATCGACCAAGTAATTCGTGATGCGCGCGCCGCCTATGGCGTAACGCTTTTTGCGCCAAAAGGAAAAGAAGGCGGAATGCGCCTTATGCGCATTTTGGCAAAGGGTGGTTCGATTGCCATGATGAACGATCAAAAATATGATACAGGCGTTTCATCGCCCCTACTTGGGCATAATTGTATGACCAATGATGCCGCCGTTCGCCTTGCCCACCGCTTTAAAAAACCCATCCAAACCATGAGCCTTAAAAGAACGGGCGGCGCAAATTTTGAAGTTGCTATTCAAGAACCAATTATGCTTGATTTTGAAAAACCAATCGAAGAAATCGTGCAATCAGGCGTTGATACAATCAACAAATTCCTAAGCGATAAAATCACCGAAGCCCCTGAACAATATTTCTGGGTCCACAAACGCTGGCCAAAAGATGCATGGGTGAATGCGGGCGTGGTTTGAGTTACAGCATCATATATTTAAGGTTATTGCTCATTCCTCAGAAGGCTTGCCATAAATAAGTTTTAAAATAAGCGGGACGGGCCCACAAAAAATAAATAGTCCAGAAAATAATGTCGCAACATAGCCAAGTAGAATAAGTTCAAGCCAACTTTTTTGCCTTGGGTGACGGCCAAATCCCGAACTTCTGCCTGATGAAACAACACTACTATTTATTTCTTTAGTTCGATTTTCTATATTAAAAAAAACCTGCTTATCTGTAGCTCCATAAAGCAAAACATTTGTTTCATCGTGTATATAATAGCCAATTTCCATAGTTTTATTTGCAATCCAACCTGTCGATAGGTCAGAATGCCAAAAGTCCACTCTTCCATTGTAAAGGCATTCGTTTTGCGGCGGCATAGGCTCGCAATTTATTTCGATTTTACGACCATCCTCTGTATCAAAAATAGCAGGGGCAACATAATTGCGATACAGTCTACCACTTGAAATAGTATGGTATTTTTGAAATTCAAACTGGCCTTTTTCATATTTTATTTTTGGATTTAATGGAACAGGTGTCTCCATTTCATTAGCCGCCATCATAGTAATTATTAGCCACGAAACACTTGCAATTAACACCATAACAGCAAAGTTTCCACCTGTCGGCGATTTTAGTGCAAAGCGAACATATCTATTGTTTCTTAAGTTCATAAATACAATACTAATAATAATAAAATACTGATAATAATTAATTATATTATTGAATTCACAATTACAACTTGAAATAATACTATAAACTTGAAAAGTTGAGTATTGCTATAAAAACTTCTTTTCCAAAATCCCAACCATATCGCCCATGATTTCGGTGATTTTGAAATCCTTTGGTGTGTAAATTCGTTTTACGCCAAATTGTTTTAAAGCATCGGCATCTTCGGGTGGGATGATGCCGCCAACTACTACTGGAATATCGCCCAATCCCGCCTCGCGCATTTTGCCAACTACATCGCGCACTAAATCAAGGTGTGAACCTGA
>JAPUEP010000221.1 GCA_027492515.1 Hyphomonadaceae bacterium | reverse complement strand
CTGGCGAAGGTAGTGTTTCTGCGACGCCACCAAAATTTGAGGCTGCACCTGCTGCAATTGTGACTGTTGCAGCTCATGTTGCTGCGGCTTCAAATCTTGCTGAACCTGATTGGGATGCAAATACGCCTGTTGTTAAAATCACTGTTCGTGATGCGCTTCGTGATGCGATGGCAGAAGAATTGCGCCGCGACGAAAAAGTATTCCTTATGGGTGAAGAAGTTGCGCAATACCAAGGTGCATACAAAGTTTCACGCGGCCTTTTGGATGAATTTGGCCCTAAACGCGTAATTGATACACCGATCACCGAACATGGCTTCGCTGGTCTTGCAACTGGTGCGGCAATGGCGGGTTTAAAGCCAATTGTTGAATTTATGACATTCAACTTTGCGATGCAGGCGATTGACCATATTATCAATTCAGCGGCAAAAGCGCTTTATATGTCTGGTGGTCAGATTTCAACTTCAATCGTTTTCCGTGGCCCAAATGGTGCGGCATCACGTGTTGGCGCACAACATAGCCATGATTATTCATCATGGTATTCAAATGTGCCAGGGTTAAAAGTTATTGCCCCTTATGATGCAGCCGATGCAAAAGGTCTTTTGAAGGCCGCAATTCGTGATCCAAATCCAATTGTATTCCTAGAGCATGAAATGCTTTACGGGATTGAATTTGATATTCCGGATGTTGAAGATTATGTTCTTCCAATCGGTAAAGCAAAAGTTCGCCGTGAAGGCACAGATGTAACAATCACCGCACATTCACGCATGGTTGGTCACGCTCTAAAAGCTGCCGAGGAATTGGCGGGATTGGGAATTAATGCGGAAGTTATCGACCTAAGAACGCTTCGCCCGCTTGATACTGAAACAATCATTAATTCGGTTAAGAAAACAAATCGTCTGGTTGCCGCTGAAGAAGGCTGGGGCCCGATGGGTGTTGGTGCCGAAGTGATTGCAGTTGTTGTTGATCAGGCATTTGATTGGCTTGATGCGCAACCTGTTCGCGTTCATCAAAAAGATTGCCCACTTCCATATGCAGCAAATCTTGAGGCTTTATCTTTGCCACAACCATCAGACATTGTCGCCGCTGTGCGCAAAGTTTGCAATAAATAAGGGGAATTGAAATGCCAATTGATATTTTAATGCCTGCCCTTAGCCCAACAATGGAAGAAGGCGTGCTTGCAAAATGGCATGTTAAAGTTGGTGATGAAATCAAATCAGGTGATGTTCTTGCTGAAATCGAAACCGATAAAGCAACAATGGAAGTAGAAGCGGTTGACGAAGGTAAATTGCTTGAAATCCTTGTTCCTGATGGAAGCTCTGGTGTGAAAATCAACACCGTAATTGCACGTATTGAGGGTGAGGGTGGTCTTGCCGCGCCTGCACCTGTCGCCGCACCAATTGCGGTGGTTGAACCTGTTGCAACACCTGCGCCAGTTGTTGCTGCTGCTGCGCCAGTCACTAAATCTGGCGACCGAGTATTTGCATCACCTTTGGCACGCAGAATTGCGCAACAAAACGGCGTTGATTTGTCTGCCATTAAAGGCACAGGGCCAAATGGTCGTATTGTAAAGGCCGATGTTGAGGGTGTTAAAGGCGGTGCAAAACCTGCGACTGCACCTGCTGCTGCGCCGCAAAAAATTGCCAAAGCACCAGCGACAATTGCAAATATGCCTTATAAAGAAGGTTCATACGATGTTATTCCACTTGATGGTATGCGTCGTACAATTGCAAAACGTTTGTCGGAATCATTCCGCGATGTTCCGCACTTCCCATTAAATGTTGATATTGAAATCGACAAATTGCTTGAAGTTCGTAAGCAATTAAATGCCCAGGCCGAAACAATGGGTGGCAAAATTTCGGTAAATGACCTTATTATCAAAGCAACTGCATTGGCACTTAAAGCGGTTCCAGAGGCGAATGCAAGCTTTAGTGATGAAGGCATTTTAATGCATCATCATGCCGATGTTGCGGTTGCGGTTGCAATTGATGGCGGCTTAATCACCCCAATCGTTCGTAATGCAGAGCTTAAGGGCATTTTACAAATATCAAATGAAATTAAAGAATTAGCGTCAAAAGCTAAGAATCGAAAACTACTTCCAGAGGAATATTCTGGCGGCACTTTTAGTGTTTCAAATCTTGGCATGTTTGGCATTAAATCATTCTCAAGCATAATCAATGAACCGCAAGGCTGCATCCTTTCTGTTGGTGCAGGTGAACAACGTCCTGTTGTTAAAAATGGTGCATTGGCGATTGCAACTGTAATGTCTGTAACCCTAACTTGCGATCACCGCGTTGTTGATGGTGCTGTTGGTGCAAAATGGGTGCAATCATTCAAAGGCTTCTTGGAAAACCCAATAAGCTTAATGCTATAATTTAATAATATCCCGAAGCCAAATTATGGCTTTGGGATATTTATTGTTAAACGATAAATTTTCTTGCGTTTTAAAATTACATTCTGTATATTAATTATGGAAGTGGAATGTAATTATGAAAAAGCTTGTTGAAAATAACACATCTGTTCAAATTAAAATTTCTGCCCTTTGGGCAAGTTTAATGTCGTGTTTCATTTATTGTGACTATTTTGGCCTATTTGAAAAAGGTGCTGTCATGAAAATGAATGAAGGTCTTATGGGGCCTTTGGGGCACGCAACACCGCAAGTAATGCTTGGTGTTTCGACTATGATGGCAATTCCAAGTGTTATGATTGCTCTAAGCGTAATTTTAAAGAGCCAAATAAGCAGAATTTTGAATATAATTTTCCCAATATGCTATGTTGCCATTATGGTTGCAAGCTCTATTGGTTCGGCACAATTCTATATGTTCTTTGCAAGTATAGAGATTTTCATTCTATTGGGTATTTTATATTTTGCCGTTAAATGGCCAAAGCAAGAGGCTTAATAATATAGTTAACGCCAAATTACCCGCAAAATCACTTAATTTAAACCATTATCAGATATACTAGCCAAATAATAAACGGAACAGGGATTTCGTAATGGGTTGGTGGAATGATAATGCACGTGAAGAGCGTGTATCAAAAAAACGTGGTTTTTTTAGCCGTGATGAACGTGAATATGTAGAGGCGCGTTTGGTCGATAGACGTGGTCCACGCTCAGAATTGCGTGAACCACGCCAAAGACGCGTTGATAATAGCGGTCGCTATATCTACAGATAATCAATATCAGTATTGCGAAAATTCACACATATAAGGGGGTGACGTTTCGACTTAGGTCGTATAATAAATCCTTATGTTTGAAATTTTTGTTGCAGCATTCGTAACCTTTTTTGTTATTATTGATCCGCCTGGTGTTGCGCCTATGTTCGCGACCCTAACGGAAAATACATCGCGTGAGTGGCAGAAAAAAATGGCCTATAAGTCCATTTTGGTCGCTGCGTGCGTAATTATTGGCTTTGCCTTTGGCGGCGAATGGTTGTTGGGTAAATTACACGTCTCACTTGATAGTTTCCGCATTGCAGGTGGTTTATTATTATTCTTAATCGCGGTTGATATGCTTTTTGAAAAGCGTACAGAGCGCCGTGACGAACGTAATGAAAAAGTTTTGACAGAGGCAAAAAAACACCCCGAGCGTTTTGAAGATGTTTCGGTTTTCCCATTGGCAATTCCATTATTGGCGGGCCCCGGTGCGATTGCATCAATCATGCTTCATTTTGCTGCTTATAAAGATTTTACGGCAAAGATGGCGGTTCTTGGCGGCGCAATGGCAAATTTATTGATTTGTCTTGTTGTATTTTTACTTGCAGGGCGCATTACCAAGGCAATGGGGCCAACCATTGCCGCAATGTTAGAGCGTATTTTGGGAATCATTCTTGCGGCACTTGCTGCACAATTCGTTATAGACGGCCTTAAGGGCGCATTTCACTTATAAGGGTTAGGTAAATGGCAGAGAATTTTGATTTGGTTGTAATTGGTGGCGGCCCTGGTGGTTATGTGGCGGCAATTCGCGCCGCGCAATTAGGCATGAAAACCGCATTAGTTGAACGCGAGCATTTGGGTGGTATTTGCCTAAATTGGGGCTGTATTCCAACAAAAGCATTACTTGCATCGGCCGATATATATGAAAAAATGAACCATGCGGCGGCATTTGGCCTTTCTATTCAAGGCGCGTCATTCGATTTGGCAAAAATTGTCGAACGTTCACGCGCGGTTTCAAAACAATTGGCAACTGGTGTTGGCTTTTTGCTTAAGAAAAATAAAGTTACAGTTTTTGATGCCACTGCAAAACTTACAAAAGGCACTGATGCGCCAAAAGTTATTGCAACCTCAAAAGATGGCAAGCAAACTGAAATTATTGCTAAAAATGTAATCCTTGCAACCGGTGCACGTGCACGCACAATCCCGCAAGCTGGCCTTGAACCTGATGGCAATTTAATTTGGACTTATAAAGAAGCATTGGTTCCAAATACAATGCCAAAACGCCTTTTGGTTATTGGTTCGGGTGCAATCGGTATTGAATTTGCTTCATTCTTCAAAGCATTGGGCGCAGAAGTAACTGTTGTCGAATCACTAGACCGCGTTATGCCAGTTGAAGATAAAGAAATCTCCGATTTTGCGGCAAAACAATTTAAAAAACGTGGCATGAATATTCTTACTTCTGCCAATGTTAAAGGTCTTAAGAAAACTGCCACCGAAGTTACCGCATCAATTGAAATTGGCGGCAAAACTCAAGAAATAACCGCCGATAGGGTTATTTTGGCGGTTGGTATTGTTGGCAATGTCGAAAATCTTGGCCTTGAAGAATTAGGTGTTAAAACTGATCGCACACATATTGTAACCGATGGTATGGGTACAACAAATGTTAAAGGGCTTCATGCAATTGGCGATGTTGCCGGCGCACCTTGGCTTGCGCATAAAGCGTCACATGAAGGTATTTCATGCGTTGAGAAAATTGCTGGTAAACACGCCCATCCAATCGATCCGCGCAAAGTTCCTGGTTGTACTTATGCAACCCCACAAGTTGCATCGGTTGGTTTAACCGAAGCAAAAGCAAAAGAATTGGGTTATGAAATCCGTGTTGGTCGTTTCCCATTTGTTGGAAATGGCAAGGCAATTGCCCTTGGCGAACCTGAAGGTCTTGTAAAAACTATTTTTGATTCAAAAACTGGCGAACTTTTGGGTGCACACATGGTTGGTGCCGAAGTAACTGAAATGATTCAAGGTTATGTTGTTGCAATGGGCCTTGAAACCACCGAAGTTCAATTGATGGACACAATATTCCCGCACCCAACATTATCGGAAATGATGCATGAAGCAGTGCTTGATGCGGATGGTCGTGCGGTTCATATTTAATCAGTAACTTAAATTCAATTTAATCTTACACCGCTTGGCTTGTTTGTTAAAATCTGCCAATAGAACAATGTGATTTGTATGCGCAAAATGAAGTGATTTGCGCATAGCTGGATTGATGCATGGCTTAGTTTAGTCTAAGCCATTGCAAACAACATTTTGGAGTTTTTGTTTTGACTGATTTATTGCGTGAGGCCGAAGAAGAAATTCGCCGCGAAACTATTGAAGGTACCGCAAAAAAAGCGGCACCATTCTTTATTGGTGCTATTATTCTTGCACTTGTCGCGGGTGGTGCGTTTCAATTATGGCGCAATAATCAAGATAAAGCACGTGAACAAGCCTCCCTTGATTATTATGCGGCAATGGAAAAACTTAAATCAGGTGACCTTGATGGCGGTATCAAGGCTTTGGATGATTTGTCAAAACACGCGCCAAAAGGTTTTGCGACATTGGCAGCTATACAAAAAGCCGATGTAATCCAAGAAAAAGGTGATCAAGCAAATGCACTTGCGGCATTTGATGCGGCGGCAAATATGGCTTCTGACCCTGATTTGAAAGCAATGGCGCAAATGCGTGCGGCATATATTGCAGCAGATCTTGAAACCCGCGAAAAGCTTAATGCCCGCCTTGACCCGATTATTAAAGCGAATAATGCACTTACGCCTTTGGCACGTGAATTAAAGGCAGCAGCCGCATGGAATGCGAAAGATTATAAAGCTGCCAAAGATGAATATAGCCTTTTGCAAATTGACCCGAATGCCCCAGAAGGTGTTCGTCAACGCGCAGGGCAGGCATCGGCAATTATCGATGCACATAGATTGCACCAGATTTGATGGAAATCCCTGCACAAAATGGTCAACAAGAAGCGGCAAATGCCCCTGTTGCACAGGGTGAGCAACAAGGCGCACCTGCTGTTCCTAAAGGTGTGGAAATTGGCCCTGATGGCAAGCGTATTGTTCGCCTTCCGCCGGGGGTTAAATTGCCGCCTGGAACAAAAATTCCACCTGATGTTCGTGTAATTGAAACGCCATTACCACCAGGGCAAGCGGCAAAAATGCAAGCACAACAAAATGCTGCAAAAGCTGATTTACAAAAACAAATTGAAGAGCAACGCAAAAAAGCAATGGAACAAGAAAAAGCTGTTACCAAAGCTCAGCAAGATAAAGTTGACGAAATTGCAAATGCCGCAAGCGGCGCAAAACAATAATTGATTGGGTGTTTAATATGAAAAAAATCAAAATTTCACCTTTTATTTTGGCGATTGCGGCAACATTTGCTTTATCATCATGCGCAAGCGTTCGTGAAAAAATACCTTTCATGCGCGATAAAGATGAGGGTGGCTCAAAAGCGCAAAAAGATGGTCGTATCGCGGTTTTAGGCATTGATAATGAAATCAAAGTTGATGAAGTAACCAAAGATATTCAAGTTACTATACCTGAAGCGATTGATGTTGCTGATTGGCATTTGTCGGGCGGAAATGGCGCGAATGATCTTCAAAACCTTAAAGGCGATGGCAAAATTGGGTTTTTATGGGCGCGTAAAATTGGTGCAACGGGCACGGCAGCAAACGGAATTATA
>JAPUEP010000220.1:2680-6955 GCA_027492515.1 Hyphomonadaceae bacterium | reverse complement strand
CGTTTGAACTTTGAATCTGCACCGCCTCTGGTGAGTTTGTAAGTGAATAACCAACAGGTGCTTCAAAAGTTATTTTCATGCCTGGGTGCGAGAACACACGCCCATTTATAATACCTTGTGATGGATCATCACCAACACGCAATCCATTAATTACATTGAAAAATGGGGTAACAATTTTAGGCGGCGAAGTTCGCGTTGCACCCGCTTTTGTTGCCGCCGCACTTGTGCGCGCAACACGTTCGGTGGTTACAGGGTGGCTTCTTGCCCATGTTGGGATTTGGCGCGCCTCGCGGCTGCTTACTTTTGCATCCAATGTTTCTTGCGCACCAAGCGCAGTCATAACGTCTGACGCGGCAAAAAGATTATATTTATTTGCTTGAAGGTGTTTTACACCAAAATCATCAGATTGATTTTCTTGTTCGCGTGAATAACTTAGGGTGTAAACCTGTGCCAATTGGCCTGCTGTATTCATTACATCTTGGTTTTTTGACGCAATACCAACCGCTAATGCGCCAATTGTTGCCCATGTTGAACGTTGTTGGCGCTTAAGGGCATGTTTCCCTTCTATGTGGCCAATTTCATGCCCCAAAACTGCCGCCAATTCATCTTCTGAATTCATGATGGTCAACAGGCCACGCGTTACATAAATATAGCAACCCGGAACAGCAAACGCATTCACAACATCAGAATTCAAAACTGTGAATTTGCATTGCCCACCTAAATTGGCAACTTTTGCGGTCTTTTCGCCGATTGCGGCAACATAAGTTCCAAGTGGCCCTTCTATCGCACCGCCAAATTGTTCAACAACTTGCGGGTGCTGTTTCATCGCACTTGCTTGATCCGCAGGTTTTACAAATTGGGCATTTGCACATACTGGAAGCAAGATTAATGAAGCAAAACATGTGGTTGCAAACAATGATTTATTCATTATCGGGCGGATTGATTTAGACATGCAAAAGCCTCTTTCCTGTAAAGAAAATCAAAAAACAATTTTATTTTAATATTTCAAAAAAACTATTTGTTCAATTGACTTAAGTCGCGCACAGCACCAGTATCAGCCGAAGTCGTTGTTGCGGCATAGATTTTTAACGCAGTTGAAACAACACGATTGCGATTTTTTGGCGTATAGGCATCTTTACCACGCGCCTCTTGGGCTTTTTTGCGGGCTTCCATTTCTTCATCGCTAATCGCCAAAGTTATTGAACGCTCTGGAATATTGATTTTAATTAAATCATTATCTTCAACAAGGGCGATTGCCCCGCCTGCCGCAGCTTCTGGCGATGCGTGACCAATTGAAAGTCCTGATGTGCCACCAGAGAAGCGCCCATCTGTTATAAGGGCGCATTTTTTGCCAAGGCCGCGCGATTTCAAATAGCTTGTTGGATAAAGCATTTCCTGCATACCCGGGCCGCCTTTTGGCCCTTCATAGCGGATGACAACAATGTCACCTTCATTAACAACATTTTTCAAAATCGCCTCTACGGCATCATCTTGGGATTCGTAAACTTTTGCGCGGCCTTCAAAAACCCAAATGCTTTCATCAACACCCGCAGTTTTTACGATACAGCCATTTTGCGCCAAATTACCTGTCAAAACCGCAAGGCCGCCATCTTTGGTGAATGCATTTTCAACAGTTCTGATTACGCCATTTGTTCTATCTTTATCAGTTTCATTCCAAACCGTAGATTGCGAAAATGCGGTTCCAGAGCGAACACCCGCAGGGGCAGCGCGATAGAATTGGTCAACTTCTTGTGAATTTGTGACCATAATATCCCATTTTGCCAAAGCCTCTGCCATTGTTTTTGAATGAACGGTTGGAACATCGGTTTTTAACAAACCGCCACGCGCCAATTCGCCCATAATTCCATAAATACCGCCCGCTTTGTGGACATCTTCGATATGAACATCAGAAACAGCGGGCGCAACTTTACAAATGCATGGCACGCCGCGCGAAATTCTATCAATATCGGCCATTGTGAAATCAATGCCGCCTTCTTTGGCGATGGCAAGAATGTGTAAAACCGTATTGGTTGAACCACCCATTGCCACATCAAGCGCCATTGCATTTTCAAACGCAGCCTTTGACCCCAAATTGCGCGGCAAAATACTATCGTCATTTTGTTCATAATATTGGCGGCATAAATCAACGATGCGTGTTCCCGCCTCTTTGAAAAGGCCTTCACGGAAAGTGTGGGTTGCCACCACTGTGCCATTACCTGGAAGCGATAATCCCATCGCCTCGGTTAAGCAATTCATTGAATTGGCGGTGAACATGCCAGAACATGAACCGCAGGTTGGGCAGGCCGCAGCCTCTACGGCATCAACCTGTTCATCGGAAATATTTTCATCACCCGCCTGCACCATTGCATCAACCAAATCAAGCGAATGGGTTTTGCCGTCTATTATCGCCTTCCCCGCTTCCATCGGGCCGCCCGATACGAAAATCGCGGGTATATTAAGGCGCATTGCCGCCATCAACATTCCGGGGGTGATTTTATCGCAATTTGAAATGCAAACCATCGCATCTGCGCAATGCCCATTGACCATATATTCAACGCTATCGGCAATTAATTCACGCGATGGCAGGCTATAAAGCATGCCGCCATGCCCCATTGCGATGCCGTCATCAATCGCAATTGTATTAAATTCCTTGGCAACGCCACCCGCTTTTTCAATTTCGCGCGCAACCAATTGACCAATATCTTTAAGATGCATATGGCCGGGAACAAATTGGGTAAAACTGTTTACGACCGCAATAATCGGTTTTTGAAAATCACCATCCTTCATGCCAGTTGCACGCCACAAAGCGCGCGCGCCCGCCATATTTCTTCCAAATGTTGAAGTTTTCGAACGTAATTCAGGCATAATTTTCCCCGTTTCGCGGTTTTGTTAAATTCCATGCCCTCTATGCAAAGTTTGGGTGGGGAAATCAAGGAAATTTGTTGCTAGAAATGAAATCAATTCGCATTTTTAAAGCCGACTTTATACTTTTCACATCAACAGCCCATTCAGGGATTATAAGCATTATTGCAATTGCCTCTAATTGCGAAATTATGCCTATGAATAATGTTACCCAATATAGATTTCCCAGTTTCCCATTTAAAAATGCAAAACTTATTGTTGCCCACAAAAATAAAGTAAAAATTTTTGATAAAATATGATGGGTTGATGCTTCGCGCTTAAACCTAATATGGCTTATTATTCGCGGGATGGTTTCCATAATCCCCAAAACAACAATCATAACCCACGAAATCTGCCAAAGCATTGGATAAAAAATATGCAATGCAAATGCGGTGCAAAGCCAAAAAATCACATCAATTCGACTATCCCAAAGGCGTAAATCATTGGTAACAACATTAAATTTGCGTGCTAAAACGCCATCAAAAATATCCGACAAAACACCAAGTGCAAGAATAATTGCGCATATTATACCCGCACTTTCAACATTTGTCATTGAAATGCCAACAAGCATCAGGCCGGCGAAAAAGCGAAAAATTATTAGTAAAGCTGGAAGTTTTTTTGCAATCATTCAATTTAGTTAAGTTTGATATTGTAATCTTATCAGCTATTTATATATTTTTTTAGCGCTTTAATAGCACACTCTAATAAAACCCAAAACCTGAAAAGAAAAAGAACAACGACTAAGAAAGGCAACAAATATAACATAATATATTCAAAACTTAAATATGGATTCAATATAAAACCCTCCGTAAAATCAAATATAATAAATAAATTATAGCAATTTTCAATATATAGTTATTTATTCAAAATAATAATAATGATTATCCACTTTATTATCTCAAAAAAAAACAAATTCAATGTAATTATTACTTACACAAAAAAGGCGACCCCGAAAGGTCGCCTATATTTCATTATGTGATAAGCACTTAATTCTTCGCTTTATCAACCAATTTATTCTTGCCAATCCATGGCATCATGGCGCGCAATCTGTGGCCTACTTCTTCGATTGGGTGTTCGGCGTTTAGGCGGCGGGTGGCTTTGAACATAGGTGCGCCAGCTTTGTTTTCAAGCATCCAATCACGGGTGAATTTACCAGTTTGAATATCTGTAAGAACGCGTTTCATTTCCGCTTTTGTTTCAGGGGTAATAATACGTGGGCCAGTTACATATTGGCCATATTCAGCAGTGTTTGAAACTGAATAATCCATATTTGCGATACCGCCTTCATAGATTAGGTCAACGATAAGTTTAACCTCATGTAGACATTCAAAATATGCCATTTCAGGGGCATAGCCACCCTCAACCAATGTTTCA
>JAPUEP010000220.1:0-2670 GCA_027492515.1 Hyphomonadaceae bacterium | reverse complement strand
AAGTTCAACCACACCGCCGCAAAGAACCGCTTGCTCACCGAATAAATCAGTTTCGCATTCTTCACGGAAAGTTGTTTGGATAATGCCCGAACGACCACCACCAACACCAGACGCATAAGCAAGCGCGATATTTTCTGCATTGCCATCAGCATTTTGATAAACTGCGAACAAGCATGGCACGCCGCCACCTTTTTGATATTCGCCGCGAACAGTGTGCCCTGGGCCTTTTGGTGCAACAAGTGCAACATTCACGTCTTTTGGCGGCTGAATAAGTTCAAAATGAACAGAGAAGCCATGTGCAAAGAATAATGTTTGACCCGCTTTTAAATATGGGCCAATTTCCGCAGAATAAAGATCTGCTTGACCTTCATCAGGGGTAACAATCATAAGAATGTCGGCGGTTTTTGCAGCCTCTGTAACGCTAACAACTTTAAAGCCTTCACCTTCGGCTTTTTTAGCTGTCGCAGAACCTTCGCGCAAAGCAACAATCACATTTTTGCAACCTGAATCGCGCAAATTAAGCGCGTGTGCGTGACCTTGTGAACCATAACCGACGATTGCGATGGTTTTGTCTTTGATTAAACCTAAATCACAATCCTTATCGTAATAAACTTGCATCTTCTTCTCCAAAAAATTCGAATTCGAATTATATTTGCACGAAATCACACGTGCGAAATTTTTTTCTAAAAATATGGTTAGCGGGGGCTTCTTTTGCGTTTTTTTGCTCAAAGGTCAAGGCTTTTGGGCAATTTTTTCACTAAAATTACGCAAACTTTCGGCTAATTACCTTTCACCTCCCGCCCGAGGGCGTCATTTAGAGTTCCATCGGCGCGAAACAGGCTTGCGGATGGGGCCTTTTTGTCTACTTTCGGGCTATTTGGCTTGTTAGGTAATGTTGGCGGCGCAACTTTATCAACGCCCGCCGCAAGCTCGCTAATAAGTTTCCATTTGCCGTGTTCGATGCGCCAAACACTTGTATAATGGCCTTCGGCAAGAATTGTATCTTCTTTTTTGACTTGATAAAGCCCCCATGAAGAACCCGCCCCACCATAAGAAACCGCACTTGTTGGCATTCTATTTAAAGTTAAAACCGCAGGGAATTGGGCAAATCTTTCTTCGGCGGCACTTTGACCACTAGGCGATTCACTGGCGGCATCATATAAAACGCCATAATCCGACAGAACATTTTTATACGCCAATAAAGGCCCTGAATTGGCGATATCTTGGGCAAAATTTTTGTCAAAATCCAATAATTGTTGGCTTTGATCGGTTCCCGCAGGTTGTTGAACGACTGGCGCAGGGCTTGGTTTTGGTGCGCTATAAGTCTGTGGCTTTGGTGGTTGGATTACTGGCTTTGGCGCGGGCTTTGGCGGCGTCCATTTTTGCACCACAGGTTTTGGGGCGGGCTTTGCGGGAATTGTTGCTTTTGGTTTTGTTGGCACAACCCAATCAGGCGCTTGCGCATTCGCAAGCATTGGCATGGTCGCCAAACCAAAAATTACAATGAAACCCGCATTTTTTTTCATTATTGCCCCGATTTACCAAAGGTTTTCTTTGGTGCTTCAAAACCTGAAATATCAACTTCTTTTATAACCGACCTAATACGGTTCGAGAATTCATTCAATAATCCTGTTATGCGTTCATCATCATAACGTGTTGTTATGCAGCGTTTTGAATTTGGCGCTTGAATTTCAATCACCACACTCGCGGGGCCAGTGTTTTTGCGTGGTTCGAATGTGGTTTTCAATGGCCCCCAAATTTTTGCCGCCTCAAATGAATTTATAAGCGCCTTTGCTTGTTCATAAATAAGGTCTTGGGTTTCAAATTTTGCCGCACCATTTTCATAAACCGCAACATCAGCAATCGCGGGAACACCTTTTTTAGGTGTTGAAAGATGAATGCTTATGGCCTTGCCGCCACCAGCATGGAAAACCGAAACGCGATAATCGGCGCTATTTTGCGCACCAATTGTAAGCGGCGCGCCAATTTTCAAGGCATCAATTATTGGTTGGGTGGCATTTTCGGCATCTTTAACACTATTACAAGCCTTCATTCTTGGGTCGCCATCAACGCCAAGGAAATAGGCACGCCCATCACCTTCTTTATGTGGCATGAAGCGTAAAACACCAATGATTGCAGCAATTGCAACCAAAATCCCAGTTATAATTTTAAGCCTTAAATTCATTTTATACCTTTTCATTTCCACGGCGAATTGCGGCAACACCCGTTCTTGATACTTCAACAAGACCCAAAGGTTTCATTAATTTTATGAAATCATCAAGCTTTTTTGAACTTCCAGTTAGTTCGAATGTAAAACTATCAAGCCCTGCATCCATAATTTTTGCTTTGAATGCATCGGCAAGACGAAGTGATTCAACACGGTCATCCCCCTTCCCCGCCACTTTTATGAGGGCAAGTTCGCGCGAAACCACATCTTCGTCACCATTAAAGTCATTTACGCGTTTAACAGGAACAATACGCGCGATTTGCGCCTTGATTTGATCCAAAGTAGCCTGCGTGCCAGAGGTTACAATTGTGATACGCGATGTATGTGCCTCGTGGTCGGTTTCGGCAACTGTTAGGCTTTCAATATTATAGCCACGCGCCGAAAAAAGGCCAACAACGCGCCCAAGAACCCCTGGTTCGTTTTTAACAACCACCGCCAAAGTA
>JAPUEP010000219.1 GCA_027492515.1 Hyphomonadaceae bacterium | reverse complement strand
TTTGTTGTTCATGCGCCCGCCAAGGAATTGAATTCATCGGTGGCAAGAAGTTCGGTTCGTGGTGTTTTACGCATATTCTATGGCATGAATGCCCGCGACACTTTCTTTAAAACCAAGCAAGCAAATGATGCATTGCCATATCAATTACTGGCAAATATTGATAATGTTGTTTTTCCTGTATCACTTGTTTTAGTGGCGTTTTTATCCATTTTCTCGCTTAAAAATATTCGTGATAATAATAGCCTATTGCCATTATTCACAATAATATTCTTACTTGGAAATAATTTCCTTTGCGCATTGGGATCTGGCGTTTTTGATAGGTATCAGGCGCGCGTTTCATGGCTTTTGGTTTTTGCAATTATGATTGGAATTGGAACAATTATTTCGCAAAAAAATCTTATTAAATCGCCTGTTAAAAGCGCCGAATAATTGAACAATTGGATATTATTTGCCCGTAGAATGTACAAAAAATAGCAAACTAAATTGGCTATAAAAAAATACTGAAACTTTTACGGGCGCCTTATTTACGGGCGCCTTAATTTTTAGGTTCAAAGACGAAAAGCAAATCGATAAGCCAAAAAAAGTTAATATCATTATTGTTGCTAATAATATTATTCCCTTGTTGCGAACAATAGGAAGGGCATAATTGGAAAATGCCTTTTTTGTATCAGTTTTTGGCGGATTTTCAGTCATGCTAGCTCTAATTCAAAACAAAAAAGCGCCGCACTTCAAGTGGTAAGGAAGGGAACAAGAAGTGCGGCTAAGTTAAAGCAAAAAACAATTTGAAAGGCAATTTAAGAACTTAAACCTGCCGTTTTTCACCAAACTGTACTGAAGGGTTATCTCTTGTTTTTGCGACAAGTTGTGTTAAATAATTTACACATAATGACTAAATTGTGCGATTAACTGGATAAATTTCAAAAATTCTTAAATTACTGGATTTTTATCAATAATTATCTTGCTAATGCCCAATTTGAAAATTTAATCATAATAATTTTATGCGAAACGCTTTACATAAAAGCATTTCATAATAAATTTTACGCGTTCATATTATATGATATATAGGAAATTAAGTGTCGCCTTATTTAATTGATTTTTTCTCAACCAATCCAATTTTCACAAACACCCTAGTTCATACGCGTGAAAATCTTAGTAAGGTTGCCATTTTTAGAACCCTAGAACCTGGGCAAATTTTGTTTCAACACGGCGATACCGCCAATAGCCTATATTTCATTTTAGAAGGCGATATTTCCGTCTGCTTATTTGCCAATGATGGTCGCCAGCTTGGCCTTAATGTCGTTGCCGCTGGAAACCTATTGGGTGAGATTGCGGTTCTTGATAATGGGCCACGTTCTGCGTCGGCGATTGCGATTTCAAAATGCCATGTTGCAAGTGTTGCAAGCAATGATTTTAGAAGCGCAATTAAAAAAGATTCGCAATTATCACAGAATATAATAAATTTTTTATGCGCCCAAATTCGCCGCGTTAGCAATCGCATCATTGACGTGAATGCTTTACAACTTGAATCAAGCATCGCCCGCATACTTATTGAGGCAGGTCAAAACGCAACCTCAGTTAGCAAACAAAAAAAGATTGTTCGCATCAAGCAAGAGGAAATAGGCTTTATTGCGGGCGTCTCTAGGGTAACAATAAACAAATACCTAAATAATTGGGCACGAAAAGGGATTGTGACCATATCGCGCGGTAAAATTGTTATCGAAAACATAGAAACCCTATTAGCAATCATTGATGATGATAGAGGCAAAGTGATAAAAAATTAGATGAAAATAAACAATTTTCTAAAGAATAAAAACAAATTAAATCTGGTTGATAACATCCAATTAGAAAATCAAAACAATGATAGTTTTGATAACCAACTTAATGCCACCATCTTAAAAAGTGAGAAAAATCGGTTTGAACATTTCCTTCTAGAAAATGAAAAAGAAGGTATGCGGCGCGAAGCATTCACAAGGCTGGTATTGGTTGGCATTTTGCTTGGTTTGCAAATTATTGGCCTTCTAATTCTAAAAATAATGAATGATACTTCAAGCTATAACAATGGTAATGCAATCATTAGTTTTATTTTCAAAACTGGCTTTATTCCTATTGGAATTTTGCAATTCTGGCTTGCCAAGAAAAACAAATACAAACCATGGATGAAATATGCTTTTTTATTTTTTGACGTAACATGGCTTAGTCTGTTTCAGATTCTTCCCGATTTCATTACCTATAAATATGGAACAAAAGAATTTATTATGGGCGCGTTAAATGCATATAATAACAATAAACTACATTGGCTTTTATTATTTTATGCATGGGCATCATTTTATATTTCTACTAATTATGTAAGGGCTTTGGGCATATATATAATTATGGCATGGGTCGTAACATATATTTTCCTTGCTTCCTCACCTTTCACAATTACTGATTTTACGCCTTTGGCGATTGCTGGTGAATTTCCTGAAATAAATATATTACGTCCTGAAAACTATGTTGATTTCACACCAGTTTCAGATGCGATTTTACTTGTATTATTTATGACCATTGGCTCTAGTTTTGCGGCAAAATATCGTAATAAAATTACCACCAATTTCTTTCAAACCGAAGAAATAAGAAATACGCTTTCAAGATTTTTCTCGCCAAATTTAATTGAACAATTGGCAATTAATAATAATAGCAATATTAAAATAAATGTTGATGCGGCAATTGCCTTTGCTGATATTAAAAATTTCACCAATTTTGCATTAGAAAAGCCACCAGAAGAGATTTTAAACGTCCTACAAGATTTTCACTCAATCATAGAGAATGAAGTTTTCAAAAATGATGGCACGCTTGAAAAATATATTGGTGATGCGGCAATGGCGGTTTTTGGCGCGCCGGTAAAATCGCCAAATGATGCCGATAATGCGATAAAATGCGCAATCAATTGGATAAAAGCCATAGATAAATGGAATGATTTACGTATTGCCCAAGGAAAAGAAGCAATAAAAATTGGCATTGGCGTTGATTATGGCCCAGTTACGGGGGGCATAATTGGCAAAACCCGCAATATGTCATACGCCGTAGTGGGCGCAACCGTAAATCGTGCAAGTAGGCTTGAAGGCCTTACGCGTGATATTGATGCACAAATCATCATAAGCAATGAATTATATGAAGCATTGAAAAATAAAAATATTTTTGAAGAAAATGGCTTTTCAGTTAGCTTACAAAAGGCTATGATTAGAAATATCGATGAACAAAATATTTGGGCAATTAAAAAGGCCTAAAGCCATAGAATTGTATGTGAATAAAATGGAATTGGTCAAACCATCAAAAATTACTGAGAAACTTGGGCTTGTTAACAAAACCCCAGAGCAAAAAGAATTTGATAAGTTTCTTGTGAAAAACCAAGACCACTGCCTCCTGCGTGAGATATATTTAAGATTTACCTTCATATCAATATTGTTCACAAATGACCTTATTGCCTTTTTGGTAAATAAAAATTTTGGTGCAAATTCTGATATTTCGCATAATAAATCATATAATATTTTCTTTCAGCTTGGGTTTCTTCCGATTGGTTTTGCGCAATTATGGATTGCAAAAACTGGGCGATACAAACCTTGGATGAAGTATCTTTTCTTGGCGATTGATGTTTTATGGCTTGGTGCTTATTTGGTTTTACCGGATTTATTGCATTATGCATTTGGATCAAAAGAATTCACGCTTGAATTTTTGCGTGCATATAATGACCAAAAATTAAAATGGCTGTTTGTCATATATTCTTTGACCGCTTTATATTTTTCAACCAAATATGTTCGCACTTTGGGTGCTTATATTTCGGCATTTTGGGTGATGTCATATTTATATTTATCATATTTAAACATGAACCATCATCTTGGGTTAAATGTTGATTTTAAGATTGCGCTTGAAAATATAACCCTTGCAATTCTTCTTACAATTGGTTTTACGATTGTTGCAAAATACCATTATTCAGTGGTCACACAATTTCTTACAATTGAACAAAAGAAAACTTCTTTATCAAGATTTTTTTCGCCCAATTTACTTGAAATTTTGTCCAATAATAAAATTACGGACAAAAAAACAACTATTAATGCCGCAATCGCTTTTGCCGATATAAAAAACTTTACCGCCCATTCACAAGGCAAAGCCCCGGAAGATGTTTTAAAAATACTTCAAGATTTTCATTCAATTATCGAAAATGAAGTTTTCAAAAAAAATGGAACCTTGGAAAAATATATTGGCGATGCGGCAATGGTTGCATTTGGCGCACCTATTCAATCAAAATATGATGCCGATAAAGCGGCGCAATGCGCGTTAAATTGGATGGAATCGCTAAAAAATTGGAATAAAGAAAGAAGTTCAAACGGCGAAGAAACAATCAATATCGGCGTCGGCCTTGATTTTGGCCCTGTTACCTGTGGAACAATCGGCAAAAACCGCAATATGTCTTATGTTATTGTCGGCTCAACCGTAAACCGCGCAAGCCGCATTGAAGGCCTTACACGCGAATATGGTGCAGATATTATAATAAGTAATGATTTTTATAATTCATTGAATAATAAAAATATTTTCATTGAAAATGGTTATGAAATCTCTTCGCATGTTGCAAGTGTGAAAGATTTAAAAAACCAATTAGTTTGGGTCATAAACAAAAAATCCACTCAAAGGGCGAATTTGAAGGCGGTAATATAATACCACACAACTAAGTCATTGTTTTTAAACCAAAAACAGTAAGAGTGTTGACAAAAAACATACATTAGTGTCTATGCGCGCCACGTGCCGTAATTCTATTGCGGCCTTTGTTTTAACTAATAAGGACGCGATATGTCTAGTTCATATACTAAAAGCGCAAAAACAGCTGATGCTGACCGCAAATGGATTGTGGTTGATGCAGAAGGTGTTGTTGTTGGTCGCCTTGCTACTTTCATTGCAAAGCGCCTTCGCGGTAAACACCGTGCAGATTTCACCCCTCATGCTGATGTTGGTGATTTCGTTGTTGTTATCAATGCCGATAAAGTGAAATTCACTGGCAAAAAATTGACTAATAAAGTTTATTACCGTCACACTGGTCACCCAGGCGGCATCAAAGAAACTACACCTGCTAAAATCCTTGGCGGCCGTTTCCCAGAGCGCGTTTTGGAACAAGCGGTTCTTCGTATGCTTCCAAAAGAAAGCCCATTGGCACGTAACCAGTTCAAAAAACTTCACGTTTATGCTGGCACAAACCACCCGCATGAAGCACAACAACCAACAGTAGTTGATTTCAAATCAATGAATTCTAAAAACGTAAGGGCTGCATAATGACTGATACAGTTAATTCTCTTGAAGATTTGGCAGCTTTGGGCACAACTGAGAAAGTTGTAGAAGTTGTTGTTCGTGAACCACAAATCGATTCTTTGGGTCGTTCTTATTCAACTGGTAAACGCAAAAACGCGATTGCACGTGTATGGGTAAAACGCGGTTCTGGTAAAATCACTATCAATGGCAAAGATCAAGAAGTGTATTTCGCACGCCCTGTTCTTCGCATGGTAATCAACCAACCAGGTCAAGTGACTAACCGCACTTCTGAGTTTGACGTTATCGCAACTGTAAAAGGTGGCGGTCTTTCTGGTCAAGCCGGTGCAATCCGTCACGGTATCGCAACTGCTTTAACCCGCTTTGAACCTGCACTTCGCCCTGTATTGAAACCATTCGGTTACCTTACACGCGACAGCCGTGTTGTTGAACGCAAAAAATACGGCCGCGCAAAAGCACGCCGTTCATTCCAGTTCTCAAAACGCTAAATGCTATCAACCCGAAACTCGTTTCGGGTTGTTTTCAAGCGGACAAGAAAAATCAAAAAACGTGGTTTTTGCTTTTTCTTGGCATATATTTTCAAAAAACGCCCAAAGTTACCTTTGGGCGTTTTTTAAATGGCTAAATCACAAACTGTTAATAGCAAGAAAACTATTTTTTATAATCAAGGCAGCTCTCTTTGCCAGATTTATCTTTTCCAAGATTGAAATTAGTTGTCGAAATTTTAGGAATTACAGTTGAGACAGGCATATTTAAATAAGCACTTAAAAAAGTGTCAACTTCAGCTTTTGCCTCAGTGTTACTTGATGAAGGAATAAATCCTTTCAATTTACCGTCAACAACAGGGGCAATCATGCTGTAGGGGCTTGCGCTAGTAGGTATTTTACCTTCGTCTCCAGCCTTTGCCAAATCAATGAAAGCCGAAGTGGCATCAAAACTGCCAATGAAGTTAAACTCGTTTGCTGCTACATGGAAAAAACTGGTCTCACTATTAAAACATAAATACCAAGTCAATCTGTCGTAAAACATTGCTATTACAGCATCTGCTTCCTTCATTTGTCCCACCCAATATCTTTTTTCTGTTTTTTTATCTATTAGCTCATAGAAAAACACGTCGTCAGGCGAGCGAAAAATTCCACCATGCTGTGGGATAGTTTTAGTCTGACTATCTATTCTCATAACATTTATTCCATGCGTCACTAAAACACTGTTTAGTCCCTTGAAATGTTTTTCAAGTCTTGGACTTGCATCGTCTATTGCGATTACAACCCATCCATAACCATCTTTTAGTTTCTCCAAGCGGCCTGCAAAACTTGCGGATGGAAACAACACCAAAATCGAGAAAAGAAAAACCAACTTCTTTATCATATAAAACCACCTTTTTTTACTATAAATTCAATTCTTAGAAAACCGCAAATAGCCCGCCACTTCCAACTTCCCGCCATTATCTTTAGGGTGGCTGTTTTGACCGTCTAGGACTATTACTTCGGGAAAATCAAATGGGCTTATGCCTTCAAGGCAGGCAACGTTAATTCCATATTGATTTGGGTTGGATCGGCGTTGTTGGAATGTATAAATTCCGCATTTTGAGCAAAAGAAGTGTTTTGCCTGCCCCGTGTTAAAACGATATTCGCTTAATGCGGCTTGCCCTTCTAAAATTTCAAGGCCACTTAATTCAGCCGAAACCGCAATTGCGCCCCGCATTCGGCATAT
>JAPUEP010000218.1 GCA_027492515.1 Hyphomonadaceae bacterium | reverse complement strand
ATCCTGTTACATAAAAAGTGCCGCACAGGCCTTTTTTTTCAAGGATTTTCGCGCCATCTATTGCCGCGCTTTGTGGGATATCATCAAAGGTGAAGCTTGCGATTGGTTTTTCTAATTTTATTTCAACAGGCTTAATCGGCATACGCGCCAAAAGCTGCATTTCAATACGCGCTAAAAGATTTGCGGGCGCTTGTTCGCGCATCTTAATAAAATCATCCATTTTGTAATCATAATCACAAATGGTTAGGATTGCTTAAACCTTCGTGCAAAAATAAGCCAGATTATAAGGGCGATAAACCCAATAATTGCGCCGCTTAAAAATGCATTATGTGATCCAAATTTTTGCCAAACCAAACCGCCAAAGCCACTTGCGATAAGTAATGCAATGCCATTGGCAAGATAGAAAAAACCAAATGATGTGCCGCGTAATTCGGGTGGGGCGTGTTGCGCGATTAGGGTGGAAAATGCCCCTTGGGTAAAGCCTAAATATAGACCCCAGAATATTAGCCCAACAACTAAAATCTGCCAATTTTGCCCATAGGCAAAGCAAATATGCGCAATAATCATTGAAAACATTCCAAAGGCTAAAATTCCATATTTTCCGATTTTGTCGCTTATTGCCCCTATCGGATAGGCAAAGGCGGCATAAACAATATTTAAAATAATATATACAAGCGGGATATATTGGCTTTTAATATTTAATTCATTGGCACGAAGGATTAAAAAACCATCCGAAAATTTTGGAAGCGCAAATAATATTGCCATAAAAATTATGAACCAATAATCTTTCCCCAAAGCAATTAAATTTTGCCATTCAAGATGGATTTTTTTTGAATTTGGGTTTTGCGGTCTTTCTTGTTCACGAATGAAAAGTAAAATCAAAGGTGATGCAAAGGCAGGCAAAATTGCCACCCAGAAAATAAGCCTATAATCATTTGGCGCATAAAATAGAATAATGAGGGCGATTATTGGCCCTAAAAATGCGCCAATCGTATCCATTGCTTGACGAAGGCCATAACATGCACCCTCTATTTCTTTAGGTGCTGTATCGGCAATTAATGCATCACGTGGTGCGCCGCGAATGCCTTTGCCAATTCTATCAATGGTTTTTGCGCCCATGACCATTTCGGCCTTGGTAATGAATGGGAAAAGCAATTTCGAAAGCGCGGATAAAGCATATCCAAAAGCGGCAAGATATTTTCGTTTGGCAAAAAAGTCGCTTAAATAACCTGAGTATATTTTCGCAATTGATGCGATTATTTCCGCAATTCCATCAATTAAACCAATTAAAGCAATTGATGCCCCAAGGGTTTCAAGCATGAAAAGCGGTAAAATTGCCTGTACCATTTCGGTTGAAATGTCGGCAAACATTGACACAAAACCCAACATCCAAATTGCTTTCGGGATTTTGGGTTTGTGTGACAAGGCGTTAATTATTCAGCTTCAGCAACAGCAATTGGGGTTTGCAAAAAGGCAGGGGCTTCATCGCCAAATCCACCTTGTGGCTCGCTTTCCTCATTATTGGTTTCGCGGCGTTTGCGTGGCAATCTTAGGCCACGAACGCGTGAAGGGCTTTTGCGGTTATTTTCACCATTTTCTTCGGCTTGAACAGGTTCAGAGCTTTCAGAAGTTTCAACAGGCGCTGAATTTTCTTGGTTGTTTTCAGGGCTTTCGTTGTTTTGGCGATTATCATTGCGATAACGGTCACGACCACGATTATTATTATTGCGGCGATTATTGTTATTATTGTAACGACCATTATTTTCATAACGATTGTTTTCGCGCGGTCTTACTTCTTCAGTATCGCCTTCTTCGCCTTCGGTTTCGCCATTTTCATTTTCGATATTTTCACCCTCTTCCAAATCTTCATCGGAATCCGAAGGAAGGCCAGTAATCGCAAATTCAGAACGCGGAACAAAATTTGGCTGAATAGAGCGTATAAGCCTTAAATAATGTTCGGCATGTTGCAGGTAATTTTCCGCCAATACGCGGTCACCAGACGCCATAGCATCACGACCCAATTGTTGGTATTTTTCCAAAATCGTTTGGGCAGAACCGCGAACTTTAATATCTGGCCCAGTTGATTCATAGGCTCTGTTTGGGTTTTGCATGCCGGGCTTATTATTGCGCCCGCGACCTCTTTGTCGCTTCATTTTTTTTTCCTATTTTGACCCTTGCCTTTATCAAGTTTGGTATGGGATTTATTCCAGTTCCAAAATCGTGAGGTTATGGGCTTTTTGTCGCCTCGAAGGCCAGTGGTCTTTTAATCAACCCGCGCAAAATCAATTAAGTATAATTTGCGCACTAGCCATTAAGCAGGATTTTAGAATCAAACCGCTTATTCGATATCTATTACATTCTTATTTGAAATGAATAAAGAGTGTTTACTGCTTAATTGTTACGAAAACATTACGGTTTGCGCGTTCCAATTATAACACGTTCGATGTTTGAAAGGTCTTTTAAAATATGGATTTCGTGAAGCTCTTTTTGGTTTTGTGCCATTTCTTTGATAGAATTTGCCTGATTAATGCCGAATTCAAAGGCAAAAACCCCATTCTTTTTAAGGATATGGGGCAAATTTTCAAATAGAATGCGATAAGGTTCAAGCCCATCTTCGCCGCCATCAAGCGCCAAAATAGGGTCATAATTTTTTACATCAATATCAAGGGTTTCGATGTCTTTTGATGGAATATATGGCGGATTTGAAACCACAATATCAAATTCTTCATCAATTCCTTCGACCCAATTGCCTTTTTTGAATGTTGCGCGCTCATCCAGACCATGAATTTTTGCATTCTCATTTGAAAGCGATAGGGCTTCATCGGAAATATCAATGCCAATCCCCGACCACTCGGAACGTTCAGCCAAAAGGGCAAGCAGGATTGCGCCAGTTCCGGTTCCAAGATCTAAAATTCTTGCGGGCTTATTTTCTTTATCAAATTTTAAAATGAAATCGACAATAACTTCGGTTTCAGGGCGTGGCACAAGGGCGCGCGCATCACTATTTAATTCAAGCGACCAAAAGGCTTTTTTACCAACAATATGGGCAACAGGTTCACGTGTAAGGCGGCGTTCTATGAAACTATCCAAAAGCGCCTCTTTATCCGCGCTAATTTCACGATATGGATCTGTGACAATTTCATTACGTGTTACATCGCATGCCTTAATAAGCATAATTCGTGCGTCAATTGTCGGGCTTTCAATGCCACCAGCTTCAAGGCGGGATTTGGCATTTTTCCATAGGTTTACAAGATTTGTCATAATGCCGATATGGCGATTTAGATTATAAATTGCAAGTATGTTTAAACCGCCGCAATCGCGCTAAAAAGCACCTCGTTCAAAGGGGCATTTACATTTGCAACATCGCCTGAATTACACGCGGCAAAGCCATGTTTTTTATCTGTTGGATTATATGTCATTTCCGCATACCACAATGTATTGCTTCCATTATGCCATATATATCCATCATCACGCTTGATAACACCTAATGCATAATTGCCGCCAAATGGTGGTGTTTCCAATATTTCCCATGATTTTGCGCTTATGATATTATTACGTATTGCCCGTGCTTTTGTATATTTCAACATATCAGATGCACTAATATGAATTGTTCCCGCTGGGCCAAGGACGGATGGATTGTCGGTATTATCTTTCCCAATATAAAAAGCCTTTTGGCTTTTTTGGAGTGGTAAGAAATTATGACCAACAGGTTGGGTTAATTTACCAATTTCACCCGGTGCGCCAAAACCTGCTGATTTAAGATCAAGTTTTTCAAAGATTTCAGTGCGAACCAAATCTTCCCATGATTTGTTATTTATTAATTCAAGTATGTGCCCCGCAATCACAAAGCCAATATTTGAATAAAGAAAGGTTTCGGCTGGCTTACCAATTGGCTTCATTAATAATGCGGTTTTTACAAAATCAATTCGTTCGCTGCGCGGGTCGGGATTTGTTTTCTTAAAGGTAAGAAATTTCAACATTCCAAGATTTGCAGGAAGCCCCGCACGATGGGATAAAAGATGTAGCATGGTTACATCCTTATAATTATCATCCATTTTATAATCTTTGCCCAATAAATCGGGTAATTTTGTATCCCAATTTAATTTTTTGCGTTCAACAAAAATTGCAACCAAAATCGCGGTGAATGACTTAGTTATTGAGCCAATATGCCATTGGTCATCAATATTAACAGGCACATTATTATCAATTGCACGCATTCCTTCAACTAATATAAGGCTTGGCTTATTATCATTTTGTGCGCCAGCAATCATTGCGGGTGCGCCAGATTGTATGATTAATTCATGAAATTTGCTTTGTGTAATAGGTGTATAATTCTTTTTAGGCGCAGGCTTTTCAACGGGTTTTCGCGTGAAAATTATGTTTTGTTTTAATGCACCTTGTTCAAAGATTGCATTTATTTCGTCATTCGCAAAATTACCGTTTATTTTCGCTTTGATATTATTAAATTCAATGGATAATTTATCACCCTCGATTTTAATATTGGTGGCAGGAATTTTAGAATTGCCCTGATCTATCGAATATAAATTGACTTCTTTTGCGGAAACAAATTCAAGCCTTAGGTGCAAAGTCATTGCCCCTAAATCAAGGGCCGAATAAAAGCTTCCATTAATTGAACTTTGCGCATTTGCAGCTTTTGAAAAAGCACCTGCGATGATTGCGGAAAAACTAATTTGCGTGAAAAAGCGTCTATTCATATTTGCCCCATTTTTGAAACAAATTGATATTATTGTTTTTCAATAAAAAAACAAATTAATTATTCGCCATTTTCCTTATTCATATCACTAGCATCAATTATATATTCAATAATATCCGACGGCTGACATTCAAGAATAAAGCATATTTTAGACAAAGTATCAAAACGAAGGCCGCGCACTTTACCATTTCGAAGTTGTGACATCTGGGTCTCAGAAAGCCCAATTGTATCCGCCAAATCCTTTGCGCGCATTTTCCTGCGCGCAAGCATTATATCAAGGGTTACATTAATTGGCATTATACAAAACTTTCGAGTTCAAAGTTTACTTTTTGCGCGAAAACCGCCCCAAAATAAACCCCAATTCCAATTAGAAAAAACATAGGGTCGTTGGAAAGAATGGGTATAGTCACTTTGTCTAAATGTAAAATCATTGTGTCTAAAAAAGGCCAAATAAAGAATTTATATCCTGCGCCAATACTTAGAGATAATCCCAAAAACTTTAGGTTTTTGATTGCCATTGTTTTTGTAATTTTTGCTTTTGACAAAGATAGGAACAACAAGGCTATAAAAAGAATTGCCAAACTATATGATATCTCAGTAACTTTAGAAATTAAGACATGGTGGGTAAATAAATTATTCCAATGAAACTTATTATCCATTGTTACTGCATCGGGAATATCCATATATGGTATAGTGTGTAAATCACCGTATAATTGGAAGAAAAATATTGAAATTCTAAAAATAAAATAAAGCGCGGCAATTAATGCGAATAGACTAAATAAGTGTTTCCTTGAATTTGTCATTTTAATTATCCTATAAAGTTTTGGGGTGGCGGTTTATACAAAACTCTCAAGTTCATTGCGTATTTTTTTGCCAATGTCGGCGATGAAATATAATGCGCCGCCGACAATTAGGATTACAAAGCTTTCAGTATCGCCATCAAATTTTATGCCGCCTTTAAAGCTAAACCAATTGGTCAAAGTGGGTGTAAGGAATATTGCGCCGCACGCGCCAAATAAAAGATTTGAACCCATTTTTTCCATGCCTTTTAAGAGGGTGGGGCTAAAATCATCACCTTTGCCAATTGCACGAAAAACTGAAACTGCGGCAATTGATGCTTGCGCGTATGAAACAGGGGCAATCAATGAAACCCAAAAAATTGGGCTAAGCATTGAAAGAAAAAAGATTGATAATTGCTGTTTCAAATTCATATCGGGCAAAATGCCAGAAGTGGCAACAAACCTGTCACGAATTAAATAAATTATTAGAAGGCACGCAACCATTGCGCTTAATGCCTCCCACATAATTGCTTGTTTTTGTATGTTGGTTTTTTGTAGTGTCATTGTGACCTCTAAAATTAATTTATAGGTAAAATAATTTAAGTAAAACTTAAAGTCAATATGGTTTAAGTTAAATTTATTTGCTTTTCAAAAAAGAGCTTAAGATTGGGCATTTGCCGCATATAAAAAATATTAAAAGCGTGTATGGTGACTAAAAGGTTGGACATGCATCATTCAAAAACAGAACTTCATTTCATTTCACGTATTGGCTGGCTTAGGGCTGCGGTTTTGGGGGCAAATGATGGTATTATTTCGACCGCATCACTAATTGTTGGCGTGGCTGCAAGTTCGGTTGATAAGAATGCAATTCTTCTGACAGGTGTTGCAGGTTTGGTCGCTGGCGCTTTATCAATGGCGGCAGGTGAATATGTTTCCGTAAGCTCACAAGCAGATACAGAGAAATCCGATATTGCCCGCGAAAAAAGCGAATTGCATGATTTCCCAGATGCCGAATTAGATGAATTGCAACATATTTATATAAAGCGCGGCCTAACGCCAGAATTGGCACTTGATGTTGCTAAGCAATTACACGCCCATGATGCATTGGGCGCACATATGCGTGACGAACTTGGTCTTTCTGAGCACACTGAAGCCAAGCCAATTCAAGCAGCAATTACATCGGCAATCACTTTTGCTTGTGGCGCATTTTTACCGCTTTTAGCTTTATTATTATCACCAAAAGATATTGCAGTTTGGTCGGTTTCTATAAGTGCGATTTTCTTTCTTGCCTTACTTGGCGGCTTGGGCGCAGCAACCGGCGGTTCAAGCCTTTATAAGGCAATTGCGCGCGTAACATTTTGGGGCGCCATTGCAATGGCTGTGACAGCAGGAATTGGCAAATTATTCAATGCATTAGTTTAAACTAACCCAATTCTTCAACCAAGGCTTCCCATTCGGTCTCTAATTTTGCCAATTTTTTGCCATGCCATTCGATTTTTTTGGTTAAATCCATGGCGG
>JAPUEP010000217.1 GCA_027492515.1 Hyphomonadaceae bacterium | reverse complement strand
GGTTTGCCCTTCAATGCCATGATTATATGAATGATTATCATTGCTGCCATCGCGATTTTGTTCGCCATTGGCCTCATTATGCTTGTGATTATACGAAACCAAATCATTTAATGTGAAACCATCATGGGCGATAATATAATTTATTGATTTGTCGGGTGATTTATTGCCAAATAAATCTTGCGAACCACAAAAGCGCGAAACAAATTCGCCAAATCCAATTTCATTCTTAAGCCAGAATTTTCGCATACAATCGCGGAACTTATCATTCCATTCTGCCCATTTTTGTGGAAATTGCGATAAATTATAACCCGCACAATCCCATGGTTCGGCAATTAATTTGCATTTTTTTAGGATTGGGTCATTTTCAATTAATTCAAAAATTCTTGCATGTGCATCAAAGCCATTTTCATCGCGCCCAAGAACACTTGCAAGGTCAAACCTAAAACCATGCACGCCGCCATAAAGACGCCACGCACGCAATGAATCTAAAATAAGTTTGATAACGGCATCTTCATTACAATTAAGCACATTCCCGCAGCCTGCATAATTTGAATATTCGCCATTTTCATCACGCATATAATAGGTTTTATTATCAAGGCCGCGTAGTGAAATGTTTGGGCCATATTTGTCGCCTTCGCCGCTATGGTTGAAAACAACATCAATAATGGTTTCAATCCCATTTTGTTCGAGGGTTTGGACGCATTCGCGAACCTCATCCCAACCATCTGGCGCAAGTTTTGGGTCGGGGGTTAAAAAACCAATTGTATTATAACCCCAATAATTTTTAAGCCCAAGTTTTCGTAAATGATTTTCATCAATCCATGCATTGGCCGGTAAAATTTCAACGGCATTAATGCCAAGTGACTTTAGATATTCGATTGATGGTGTCGCGCACAAACCTTTAAATCGACCACGCAATTCAATTGGAATATCTTTTTGGTTCTTCGTAAAGCCTTTAACATGAAGCTCGTAAATGATTAAGTCTTTGAGTTTCAGGTTTGATTTTGGCTTTGCAACTTTGGGTTCACAAACAATTGCCTTTGGCATTTTTTTTGCGCTATCGACACCATATTCAAGCATTTCATCGCTTAATTCGAAGGGGCGATCAATTGATTTTGCAAATGGGTCGAATAATAATTTGCTTTCATCAATCCAATTACCATTTTCGGGCGCATATTCGCCATAGGCGCGAATGCCATATTTTGTTCCAATTCCAATATTTTTTACAAAGGCATGAAACACATCATTGGTTTTGTATTTTAAATCGATTTTATGGGTTTCATTGTCATTTTTATCAAATATGCAAATTTCAATCCTGCTTGCGTTTCTTGAGTAAACGGCAAAATTTACACCATCATCATGAAAATGCGCACCCAAAATATCGGGTTTGCCGTTTAAAATTTCTATTTTTTGACCCATATTTTTGTGTGTAATAATTCATCTTTAAAGTCAAAAACCTTTTGAATTTTTGCATGATATTTAGGCAATTGCACAATGCATATGCATTCGCAGATTTAACCACTAAATATTTAAAAAAACTCATAAAATTTTAATTAATTTGCTTCAGCAATTCATAAAAATTCAGGCGGGTAATAATGTTTAAATTTATGCATCAAAAATTTTCAATTGCGCAACGACTTACTTTGATTGCTGTTGCAATGTTAATACCAACAGTTTTCTTGGCGCAAATATTTGTTTCAAAAATTAATGCAGATGTAGATTTCAGTAAAAAAGAACGTGATGGCGTTGAATATCTAAATGCGGTTTGGCCTGCATTTTCGGCAGCCGCTAATAATTCATTTTTGGCGCTTGACGATAATTTCAACAAGACACGCCAAAAATTAGATGTTGAAATGAAAACTAAAGAAACCGCAGATGTTTTTGCCGATACGCAAAAAACAGACAAGGTTTCACGCATGACAAATGCATCAAGCCTTATTTCTAAAATTTCGGATGGTTCAAATCTTACTTTAGACCCTGATTTAGATTCATATTATGTTATGGATGTTGTGGCGTTTAAAATGCCAAACTTCATGATTGCCGCCAATGAGTTAAGCGATCTTGTAAATAAGCAAAATGGCAATGGTTCACGTAGCTTTGACGAAGGCGCAGCAATTGTTATGGCAAAATCAAAAGTTGAAACTGCATATGGCGCATTAATGGGTTCATTAGATACTGCAATTGGTGCAAGCGCTGATGGTAGTTTGAAAAAAGCATTGGATGCACAAAAATCAATTGTCGACGAAAAAATGAAGGTTTTGGTTGCGCAAAGTGAAATAAGCGTAAAAGCAATTGGAACCGGCGGTATTGTTACAAATGCCCAAGAATTAAGTGCGGCAACTTTACAAGTTGAAAATCAATCATCTGCTTTATGGAATTTATCATCTAAAGAATTGGATAGATTGTTAAAAGCACGCATCGCAAAAAAATATAATGAATTATTTGTTGATTTGGGTGTTGTTTTAATCCTTTTTGTCATTGCTTCTGGCCTTGCATGGTGGATTTCAAATGGCCTTAATGCGCGCATCAAAGCACTTGTTGGTGCGATGCAGGAATTGGCAAAAAACAATTCAAAAATTCAAATTCCATTCAATGATGACACTAATGAAACCGGTGAAATCGCAAATGCATTGGAAGTTTTCAAACGAAACCAAATTGAAACTGAAAAACTACGTGAGCAAGCGGCATTACGTGATGCAGAAATTCAGGCACAAAGCCGTGCGAGCCTTTTAAATATGGCAAATGGTTTTGAGGCATCGGTTATGGATGCAATCGAAAATGTTGCAAGTGCAGCTAATCAATTGCAATCAGCATCACAATTCTTGCAAGAAGCTGCATTGAATGCATCAGGTAGTGCACGCGAAGCATCACATGAATCATCATCATCAAATGCCAATATTCAAAGCGTTGCAGCCGCTGCAGAGCAGCTTTCAAATTCAATTGACGAAATTGCAAACCAAGCGTCACGCTCTGCAAAAATGGCGATTGAGGGGCAAAATCGGGCAAGCCAATCAACACAAAAAGTTGAAGAATTAAGTCGTGCCGCCGAGAAAATTGGTTCAGTCGTTGAGTTAATTTCCGAAATTGCAAGTCAAACCAACCTTTTGGCACTTAACGCAACAATCGAAGCGGCAAGGGCAGGGGATTTAGGTAAAGGCTTTGCGGTTGTGGCATCAGAAGTTAAATCTTTAGCAGAGCAAACTTCAAAAGCGACAGAAGAAATTCGCGAAAATATTGATGCAATTACTAATTCAACAAAAGATGCAGTAGTTTCAATTCAAGATGTAACAAATGCGATTAAAGACATTACCGAAGTTGCAGGTGATATTGCATCATCGATTGATCAACAAAAGCAAGCAGTTCGCGAAATTTCGCACCGTACAACTGATGTTGCACGTTCTGCGAATGTTACTGCGGATGCGGCTGCGATTGTGCTTGAAGCGTCAAATCAAACTGGTGAAACGGCGTCTGAATCTTTGGGCGCGGCACAAAATCTTGCAAATCAAGCTGTTAAGTTAAAACAATCAGCAAACGAGTTTTTACAAAAAATTCGCGCTTAATAAAATAATATTGCCATTTTTACCTTTGCTGTTAATTTAAACTCAGAGGTAAAAATGGCAAAAAATATTGACGAATTTCCCAAGCCTATAATCACACTTTTTGATAAATATGTTCACGGTGATATTGACCGCCGTGGCTTTATTGAAGGTGCGGCAGGCTTTGCAATAAGTGCCAGTGCGGCGGGTGCAATGCTTAATGCACTTTTACCTGATTTTGCCAGTGCCCAAAAAATCGCCCCTGATGATAAAAGACTTTGGATAGAAGATATTCATATACCATCCCCAAATGGTTCGGGGGTGATTAATGCCTATTTGGCAAGACCCAAAAAACTTGGTTTTTGGCAAAAGCTTCCGGTGATTATTGTTGTTCATGAAAATCGCGGTCTTAATCCGCATATTAAAGATATTGCGCGTCGTATTGCGCTTGAAGGCTATATTGCAATTGCCCCTGATGCTTTAACTGCATTGGGTGGCTATCCGGGGGATGAAGATGCGGCGCGCGCCAAATTTGCAACTTTGGATCAAAATAAAATCAAACAAGATTTTATTTCCGCCGCCAAATTCGCCCGCATTACCGAACATGGCAATAATAAATTAGGCGCAATTGGTTTTTGTTATGGCGGTGGTATGGTGAATTATCTTGCCACCCAATTAAAACAATTAAATGCGGGAATTGCATTTTATGGCGCCGCCCCAAATCTTGAGGATGTTCCCAATATCAATGCCAATTTAATGCTTCATTTTGCCCAAGATGATGAAAGATTTAATGCCATGTGGCCACCATATGAGGCTGCATTAAAAGCCAATAATAAAACCTATCAAGCATTTAATTATGAGGGAACGGTGCATGGCTTTAATAATGATACAACGCCGCGCTATAATGAAAAAATGGCCGCGCTTGCATGGGCGCGAAGCCTTGAGTTTTTTAAACAGAATTTAAAATGAAAATTGCAAAAACTTTACAATCCTTATTGGAACAAAAACAAATTCCTGGTGGCGCTTATGCTTTGTTTGAAGGCACAAGTGTAATTGCAAAAGATGCAATTGGTATGGGGCAGTCTGGTAAAGATTTAAACCTTGATTCCAAAGTGCGGGTTGCATCAATTTCAAAACTTTCAACCGCAATTGCAATTCTAACATTGGCGCAGGACAGAAAAATTGATTTAGATTCTGATTGTTCGCAACATTTAGGATTTATGCTTCGTCACCCACTATTTCCTGAAAGCCCGATAACGCCGCGAATGTTATTATCCCATACATCAGGCATAAGAGATGGCGATAATTATATGGGTGTTGTTGGCGAAACATTGGAAAGTTTCTTTGTTCCAAACGGCGCGCAATACAAAGATGGGCAACATTGGGCAAAAGGTGAAACCCCATTGGGTGGCTTTTGTTATTCAAACCTTGGTATGGGTGTTGTTGCACAAATTATTGAGAACATAACAAATGAACGCTTTGATAAATATGTAAAGCGCATTTTGTTTGATGTTTTGAATATTGATTGCGGTTTCAATTGGTCGGGCATTCCAGAAAATGCGGTGGAAAATTCATCGCCGCTTTATCGTCGTAAGAATGATAATGATGAATGGGTGGTGCAGGTTGACGGCGATATGATGTCAAAAAAACGCCCAACCACCTTTGCCAAAGAAGGCAAAAGCCTTGCAGACTATCAAATTGGAACAAATGGCCTTTTATTTTCGCCTCAAGGTGGCCTTAGGGCAAGTATCAATGATTTAATAAAAATTGCCCAAGTTTTAATGGGTAATCATGGAATTTTGCGTGATGAAACAATTGAAAATATGCGCCAAATTGTCTGGCATCATGAAAAAATCAAAGTGCAAGATGGTGGCGAAGATGGCTCTTTCCAAGCTTTTGGAACGGGGATACATCATTTGCTTGCCGATGATAATTGCCCAATAATTGGCCTTAAACCCGATATGCTTGGCCATTATGGCGAAGCATATGGCCTTCTTGGCGGCCTTTGGTTTGAACCCAAAAGCCAAAAAGGGTTTATATATTTCATAAACGGCAGCCTAGAAAACCCAACAAAGGGGCGAACCGGCCTTTTTGCAATCGAAGAACAAATCATGCAGGCTGCCTGTGAGGATTTGGAATTAGTATAGGGTGCGCAAATATTTGCACACCCATTTTTTAGCCTTTAACGCAGACAATTTGTTTTAATGTATGGACAATTTCAACATGATCAGATTGTGCCGCCATTACTGCATCAATATCTTTGTATGCAGCAGGGGTTTCATCGATTACGTCAATGTCTTTACGGCATTCAACGCCTTGTGTAGCTTTGATATGGTCATCAATTGAAAACCTTCTTTTTGCTTCATTGCGCGATATGGCACGGCCTGCACCATGTGAACATGAACAAAGCGCATCCCTTAATGGTACATCATCAATAGCACGAACGATGAATGATTTTGCCCCCATTGAGCCAGGAATAATACCCAATTCAGTTTGTGAAATTTTCACTGCACCTTTACGCGTTACATAGACCTTTGTGCCAAAATGTTTTTCATGTTCGACATAATTATGATGGCAATTTACAGCCTCGCAATCGCAAACAAATTCTTTTGGGACAATTTGTTTAAGCGCTGAAAGTGCTGCTTTCATCATCACTTCACGATTGGTACGCGCAAATTTTTGCGCCCACGCAACCGCTTGGCAATAATCGCCAAAATGGTCTGTACCTTCTGGAAAATAAGCAAGATTTTCATCTGGAAGGTTAATAAACCATTTTCTCATATCATTCTTTGCAAGTTCAATGAAATAGTTTCCAATACGGTTCCCAATCCCGCGTGAACCCGAATGAAGCATAATCCAAACGGCTTGATTTTCATCAAGGCAAACTTCAACAAAGTGATTACCTGTCCCAAGTGTTCCAATATGATTAGCGGCACGCTTTGCAGATTGTGAAATCTTTGGATGTTTATCAACGATTTTTTGAAGCCCGTCATTAAGGTTTGCAAATGCGTCTATATTTTCTTGAGGTGCATTATACCATGCCCCGCGGTCATTATGTCCGCCATTATCAGTCCGTCCATGTGGGATTTTTTCTTCAATCGCGCTTCTTAATTCATGAAGATTGTCTGGAAGATCGCTTGCGCTAAGCGAAGTTCTTACCGCCATCATTCCGCAACCAATATCAACACCAACTGCCGCAGGAATAATCGCACCCTTAGTTGGAATTACCGAACCAATGGTTGCACCCATTCCCCAGTGAACATCTGGCATGATTGCAATATGCGAATGGATGAAAGGCAATGAAGCAATATTATCAAGCTGTTTTCTTGCTTCATCTTCAATATCTACGCCATCTATCCATGCTTTTATAAGGCCACCATTGGCCCCGTTAAATATTTGCATTTTAACCTCCTTAATCAAAGGCCAAATGCAAACCAACTTCAACTACTACAGTAATTGGAACTAACCCTCAAACTGGTGCACCAAATA
>JAPUEP010000216.1 GCA_027492515.1 Hyphomonadaceae bacterium | reverse complement strand
TCACCTGCCCGGCTCATATTCTTCAAACGGGAGAGAAAGAGAGCCAAAGTTTCCAGCGGTTTACCTGTTACTAAGATTAAACTTGGTAACGTAGGCGAATCTATCATACACTACTTAACGTAGTATTACTACAATTTACACCATGTGCAAAAATAAAAAGCCCGACAACTAAGGTCGGGCTAAATATTAGAATGTAGATTTGATTACATTTTATAATACATATCAAATTCAACAGGGTGTGGATGAAGTGCAAGACGATCACACTCTTCACGTTTTAATTCGATGAATGAATCAATGAAGTCATCGTCCATAACACCACCTGCTTTTAAGAATTCACGGTCTTTATCAAGATTATCCAAAGCTTCTGCTAGAGAAGCAGAAACAGTTGGAACACCCGCTAATTCTTCTGGTGGCAATGAATAAAGGTCTTTATCAAAAGAGCCACCTGGATCAATTTTGTTTACGATACCGTCAAGACCAGCCATCAACAATGCAACAAATGTTAAATACATATTACCGATTGCATCAGGGAAACGTGCTTCAAGACGTTTTGCTTTTGGCGATGTTGAATATGGAATACGGATTGAAGCAGAGCGGTTGCGTGCAGAATAAGCAAGCAATACAGGCGCTTCATAACCAGGAACCAAACGCTTGTATGAATTGGTTGAAGAGTTTGCAAACGCATTAATCGCTTTTGCGTGTTTGATGATACCACCAATATAATACAAGCATTCTTGTGAAAGGTCGGCATATTTATCGCCTGCGAATAATGGCTTGCCATCTTTCCAAATTGATTGGTGAACGTGCATACCATTACCATTTTCTTTAAAGAATGGTTTTGGCATGAATGTAGCAGTTTTGCCGAAAGCCGCCGCAACATTTTGAACAACATATTTATATAGATTTGTGTTGTCTGCCATTTTCACCAAAGTTTGGAATTTCAAACCCAATTCGTGTTGTGCAGGTGAAACTTCATGGTGATGTTTTTCAGGGTCAAGATTTAATTCTTTCATCACAGCAAGCATTTCGCCGCGCAAATCTTGGCATGAATCGATTGGCGGAAGTGGGAAATAACCACCTTTAGGGCCAGGGCGATGGCCCATATTGCCACCTTCATAAGTTTTATTTGAATTTTGTGGCAATTCAGTTGAATCAAAAGAGAAGCAAGTGTTAGTTGCATCAGTTGACCATTTCACATCATCAAAGATGAAGAATTCAGGCTCTGGGCCAAAATAAACAGTATCACCGATACCAACTGCTTTGATATATTGTTCAGCTTTTTTAGCCATACCGCGCGGGCAGCGATTATATGGTTTTAATGTGCCTGGCTCTAATACATCGCACATAATGCCCAAAGTTGTTTGTTGGAAGAATGGGTCAATAATTACACTGTCAGGGTCTGGCATCATTACCATGTCTGATTCATTGATTGCTTTCCAGCCTGAGATTGAAGAACCATCAAACATGATACCATCTTCAAGCATATCAGCGTCAACCATACCAACGTCATAAGTGATGTGGTGAATTTTTCCGCGTACATCCGAAAAACGGAAATCTACGTATTGGACATCTTCATCCTTAATTAGTTGCATTACTTTGTCAAATTTGGACATTATCTTCTCCGTAATATAGGGTTTCCCCAAAATTGAATAAATCAAATGGCAATTGCGCCGGTTTCGCCTGTTCTTATGCGAATAACTTGTGCAATGTCTGATACAAATATTTTCCCATCACCAATTCGGCCAGTGCGCGCAGCTTGTAAGATTGCCTCAACGGCTGCATCAACTTGGTCATCATTTACAACTAATTCCAGTTTAAGTTTTGGAAGGAAGTCAACAACATATTCTGCGCCGCGATATAATTCGGTATGTCCTTTTTGGCGACCAAAACCTTTGGCCTCAACAATAGTCATACCCTGTATACCAAGTTCTTGAAGCGCTTCTTTAACGTCATCAAGTTTAAATGGTTTTATTACCGCTTCAATTTTTTTCATTCGCAGTCTCCACCCTTTTTGGGATTCAAAGTGATATTGTCCAACTAGAGAAATTAAGTTCTCTTTGCGAGTGGAAAATATATATATTTTACGCTCAATTGCATTATGCACAAAATATAAGCAGTGCGTGATTAATATTTGTGCTGTTATAATCGTAAGAATGCGTCAATCTGTCCATTTTTTGTGCATCGCGCAATTATACATTCAGCTATAGTTCAGAAAACTTACACTATAAGGTTTGCATAGAGTGGGGGATACCCGTCCCAATCGCCCTTGCTCTATGATCCTTTATTGTGAGTTCTGCCTTGCCTTCGGGCAAGGCTTTTTTTTGATTTGTAATGTTGTTTTTTCACAAGTATGACTGGTAATTATATCCCAAACATAATATGAACCATCATTCATGTTTGGCGACACCGAATTTGGGGAGGATGTTTTGTCAAAAATATATAAAGACGCAAAAAGTGCACTTGAGGGTATTCCGAAAGATAATATGACCATTATGGCCGGTGGCTTTGGTCTATGTGGCTTACCAGAAAATTTAATTATTGCTTTACGCGATAGTGGCGTAAAAGGCCTTACGGCAATATCAAATAATGCCGGTGTTGATGGATTTGGGCTTGGTCTTCTATTAGAGACACGCCAAATCAAAAGAATGGTTTCATCATATGTTGGCGAAAATAAAGAATTTGAACGTCAATATCTATCAGGTGAATTAGAGCTAGAATTCAACCCACAAGGCACACTAGCAGAGCGTATTAGGGCAGGCGGCGCTGGCATACCTGGATTTTATACAAAAACTGGTGTTGGAACATTGGTTGCAGAGGGTAAAGAGCATAAAGAATTTAATGGTGAAACCTATATTCTTGAAACAGGCCTAAAGGCCGATATTTCATTGGTAAAAGCATGGAAAGCTGATGAAGAAGGAAATCTTATATTCCGTAAAACAGCGCGTAATTTTAACCCAATGATGGCAACAGCAGGTGCAATTACAATTGTTGAAGTTGAAGAAATTGTTCCATGCGGCACTTTAGACCCTGACCAAATTCATACGCCTGGCATATATGTTGACCGAATCGTACAATCGACATTTGAAAAACGAATTGAAAACCGCACTGTGACAAAACGGGAGAATGCGTAATGCCTTGGAATAGAGATCAATTAGCTGCACGCGCAGCAAAAGAATTGCAAGATGGTTTTTATGTAAACCTTGGCATTGGTATCCCAACACTTGTTGCAAACCACATCCCTGAAGGCATGCATGTAACATTGCAATCTGAAAACGGAATGTTGGGCATGGGGCCTTTCCCATATGAAGATGAAGTTGATGCCGATTTGATTAATGCAGGCAAACAAACAATTTCACAACTTCCACATTCTTCATTCTTTTCATCTTCTGATAGTTTCGCAATGATTCGCGGCGGACATATTAATTTGTCGGTTCTAGGTGCTATGGAAGTGTCACAACATGGCGATTTAGCGAACTGGATGGTGCCTGGTAAAATGGTAAAAGGCATGGGCGGCGCAATGGATTTGGTCGCAGGTGTTCGCAAATGCGTGGTTGTAATGGATCATTGTGCCAAAGACGGAAGCTCTAAACTGCTTAAAAAATGCACATTACCTCTTACAGGTGTAAATGTTGTTGACCTTGTTATAACAGATTTAGGCGTTTTTGAAATTGATAAAAAAGGAACAATACCAATGAAGCTTATAGAGCTTGCAGATGGTGTTACTTTAGAAGAAATCAAGGCAAAAACAGAGGCTGAATTTGAAGTTGCACTTTAACTAATAGCGTAAATACCAATTCAAAACTACCGACGTTTTTAGAGTGAAAATGTCGGTAGTTTGATTTTAAATCTATGTAATTACAAACACTTATTGTGCAATAATAATTTATACAAAATCTATATTTAGGCTTGACAAAAAATTGCCGAGTGGCAGTTTGGGGAAAATGACACATTGTAATGCCTAATATATTCGCATTAAAAATCATTTCTAAATTAGCCTTTAAGTAGATATTGGGGGAAAATATGATATCTAATGGACTTAAAAATCGTGCACACCTTGCAGCTTCCGTAAGCATGGGTGTGATGGCATTGTTTGCCTATAGTACAAATGCATTCGCGCAAGATGCAAAGAAATCAAATACAGAAACTGTAATCATTACTGGTTCACGCCTTCAAGGTAAAATTGAACGCGCAGTTTCACCAGTTGCGGTAATTGATAAAGACAAATTACTTGAAAATGCGGTTGTTGATATTGATGATCAATTAAAAAAAGAAAATCAATTTGCCGCTTCAATCGGCTCAACTTCAACACCTTCAACTACTGATGCTATGGGTGCATCTACGCTCGATATGCGTGGTATGGGGCAAAACAGAACATTGGTTTTGATTAACGGTACACGCGCAACGCCGTTTGGTTTCCGTAATTCGGTTGACGTTAATACTATTCCTTCGACGCTTATTAAGCGTATCGAATATCTAACAGGTGGCGCGTCTGCTGTTTATGGCGCTGACGCTGTTGCAGGTGTGGCAAACTTCATTCTTGAAGATAAATATGATGGTATCGAAGTAACTGCTTCTGGCGGCATGGCAGAAGAAGGTGATGCAACACAATATGCTGTTGGTTTGACTGCAGGTAAAAATTTCAATGAAGGTCGTGGCAATTTAACTGCTTATGTTGGTTATGCTGAACGTGGTCGCTTGCTACGTGTTGACCGTGATTGGGCAGCTACAGAATATATTGATAATAGCGCCACTGGCAAAATTGACTTAGTTAGAGGCACAACAACCTCACGCGGCGGGAATTTCACACGTTCAGGCGGCGGAAACGTATTCAATTTAACATCAGTTGGTGGAAGCGCTACAAATGCTTCTTTTAATTTCAACAATGATGGACAGCTTGTCTCATCTGCCTTTACAGATTCGCAAACATCTTTTGAATCATTCATCAACCCACAAGACAGAACTAATGGCGCATTATTCTTTACTTATGACTTGAATGATAAGCTTAAGTTCTGGTCGCGTGCAACAATCTCAAAAATCAACAATACTGGAAGTTTTACTTTCTCTAACCCTGCGGGTACAGTTGGTTCACCAATTCTTATTAGAAAAGATAACCCGTATATAACTACTCAATTAGCGCAGGTATTTGCGGGCGCATATAATAGAAACTTCACTAATACTGGTGCTGGAACAGATGCATTCCTTGCCGTTCCAAGCCGTTCTTTTGTTGAATTTGGTCCGCGTACTGATGAAAACCAACGTACTTCTTCTCAAATCGCTGTAGGTTTAAAAGGTGAAATTACCGACCATTTGCGTTGGGATTTTAGCATTGTATCTGGCCACTCTGATGAAGACACAATGCGTTATGGCGAAGGCTCACCTGCGCGCCTTGCACAGGCTGCTAATGCGCGCCTTGTAAATGGTGTTGCTCAATGTACTGATACTTCTAATGGTTGTGTTCCTATAAATCTTTTTGGTCCAAATAGTATTTCGAAAGAAGCGGCAGCATGGATTATGGGTACACCATTGGCATTTGGTCGTAACCGTGACCAAAATGTTGTTTCAACTAACTTCTATGGTGATACAGAGGAGTATTTTAACTTCAAAGGCGGTCCTGTTCAATGGTCACTTGGTTTCGAATATCGTTATGAATATGGCGATATGTATTGGGATCCAAGAATTCTTGCAGGTGATTATTTTGGCGGAACGAAACGTCAAAACGGTTTTGCAAAATTTGATTTAGGTGAAATATACGCAGAGTTGAGAGCGCCTGTTCTTTCTGATTTGCCATTCATTAAACGTTTGGACATTGAGGGCGCATACCGCATTTCTCAACACTCACAAGCGGGAACCTATAATAATTCGAAAATTGGCTTTAACTGGCAAATTGACGATAATATTCGTTTCAGAGGTTCAAAACAAACAGTATTCCGCGCACCTAACGTTGGTGAGCTATGGGGTGTTGTTGGCGCAAGTATCCTTAACCGTACCGTTGGTAACGTAAACGATATTTGTACAAACCCAACTTCAACTGGTGCTGATGCAGCAACATGTTTGGCATCTGGCGCACCTGCTGCCCCATATGCTCAAGTAACCAATCAAACATTCCAAGCACCATTTGGTGGTGACCCAAATATGAAGCCGGAAACCGGTGATACTTATACATTAGGTTTTGTATTAACGCCTAAATTCTTACCAGGTTTCACCTTCATTGCTGATTATTGGAATATACAATTAAATGATGCAATTGGTGGTTTAACAGCTACGGCAACTGTGAATCTTTGCTATGCTGTCTCAAAAGATATTAATTCAACATATTGTAAGCGTATTAAACGCGATAGTGCTGGCCAAATCTCTGAAGTTAGCTTGGTTGATATTAACGTATCAAACTTTGAGACTTCTGGCGTTGATTTCTCTGCGCATTATAGCATGAAAACACCTTCTTTCATGCCTGGTCAAAAACTGAATTTTGCTTTGACTGGTGGCTGGCTTGAAAACTTTGTTAAACAAGCAACACCACTTGAAGCAAAAGTGAATTGCGTTGGCTATTTTGGTGTCGCGGGTTCATGCTCTGATTCAGGTGTTGGTAGCCGTCCAATGCCTAAATGGCGTGGTAGCTTCTCAACTTCATGGGTTGTAAATGACTTTACATTCCGTGGAACATGGCGTTACTTTGGTGAAGTTGATGAAGGTCGCTCTGCAACTGGTGCTTTAACCACCAACTTTATCAAACATATTGATGCGCAAAATTATTTTGACCTTGGTGCAACATGGCGCATTAATCCTAAATTGCGTGCATCTCTAAGTGTTACCAATGTTGGTGATGTTGAACCACCAATGTTAGGAAGTGCGCAATTCGATGCCAATACAATCCCATCAGTTTATGATGTTGTTGGAAGACGCTATGGATTAAGCTTGGTTTGGAAATACTAAAAATATTTTCCTATTATGAAAAAGAACGGCGTCCAATTGGGCGCCGTTTTTTATTGCCGCCTATTTTTATAACATTTATGTAACATATTTTAACAATACACCTTGTTTCACACGCATTAATGGATAGCAGGCTTGACAAAAAGCATATGAATGGCACTTTGAGCAATTGTCTTTAATTAATTTTTTGTAAGCGTAATCTCCTTATCAAAAATCAATTAAAAG
>JAPUEP010000215.1 GCA_027492515.1 Hyphomonadaceae bacterium | reverse complement strand
AAAACCAAACATAAATTAGATTACGATTATCTTTTTTCATCAATTATCCGTGATTAATACTTGCCCGACCAACAATTAATGGGTCAGGATGGCCGACATTATGGCCTGACTTACCTGTATATGGCAATTTGGTCATAACATAGCGCATTGTATTTAATCTTGCGCGTTTTTTACAATCTGATTTTATAACAATCCATGGACTTTCGGACGTGTCGGTATGAAAGAACATGCTTTCTTTGGCTTTTGTATAATCTTCCCATTTGTCCAATGATGCCTTATCAATTGGTGATAATTTCCATTGTTTTAATGGGTGAAGTTCACGCTCTTTAAAACGCCTTCTTTGTTCTTCACGTGATACGGAGAACCAGAATTTAAACAAATGAATGCCAGAATTTACCAATTGACGTTCAAATTCAGGGGTTTGGCGCAAAAATTCCTTATATTCAGCATCGGTGCAAAAACCCATAACCCGCTCAACACCCGCGCGATTATACCAAGAGCGATCCATAAGCACGATTTCCCCTTCGGTTGGCAAATGCTTGACATAACGCTGAAAATACCATTGGCCTTTTTCTTCAATGGTTGGTTTTTCAAGGGCAACAACGCGCGCGCCGCGTGGGTTTAGATGTTCCATGAAGCGTTTAATTGTGCCGCCCTTACCTGCTGCATCGCGCCCCTCGAATAATATTACAACTTTTTGGCCGGTTTCTTTCACCCACGCCTGAAGCTTCAAAAGTTCAACTTGTAATTTATATTTTTGCTTTTCGTAATTTTTACGAAGCATGCGGTTTTTATATGGATAAACTGCATTTCGCCAATCATCGACCAAATCATCATCAGGTGATGCAGGAATGCCGCCTTCTAATTTATTCCATTTTAAAAGATTGGAACGAATTGCGATTGCATCATCCGCAGATGCGCCTTGCAAAATGGCTTCAATTGCTTGCAAAGCCTCTGGCGCAGTTTTTGGGCGCGGTTTAGTGCGACTAACAATATCAGCCGCCGCAGTAATTTTTGCATCAACAGCCGCATCAATAGATTGTGTTACAGCAGATGTTTCAACCGCTTTTTTAGTTGCGGCTTTCGCGCGGATTGCGGTAACTGCAATAGTTTTTTGTTCTGGATTAATATTGTTGTCTTTTACGTTTTTATCCACATTCATCCCTTTTTGTTTCTTTTTGCCCGTAATAATTCTGAAAAAAATATATCACATTTTTGTTAAATTTTCGGAACTTTTAGATGAGACAAATCGTAGCAATTAAAATTTTAAGGAATAAATTTCCTCTTTTCCAAAACCACGCAAATCGACGTTTATCTTTTCAATATTATTGATAATTTCGCTATCTTTCATTTCTTGGGATAATTTTTCATAAAAATCAGAACCCATAATTACTTGGGCGCTTAATTCTTTGCATAAATCTTGCAATCGACTTGATCTATTGACGCAATTTCCAACAATTGCATAATTCATATTACGATCTTTGCCTATTACGCCGCAAATTACCGAACCATATTCCAAGCCAATCCCTATTTTTAAAGGTTCAAGGCCCTTCTTTTGCCTATTAAGGTTCCAATCATCGACCTTTTTAAATATGCTTTTTACACATTCAAATGATCTTAGAATATCGTCATCCTTACTTATTGGCGCGCCAAAAACCGCAAAGACTGCATCGCCAATATATTTTTCCAATGTGCCATTAAATTTGAACACTTCGGTTTCAACCAAGGAATGAAATTCATTTAAAGTATCAAGAACTTGGGGCGGTTTATGATTCTGCGCAAAAATTGAATAATCTCTAATATCAAGGAACATTGATGTAACCTTGGTTTCTATGCGCCTATTTTCAAGGCTGCCGCCTTCGATTTCGTGAACAATCTTGGGCGAAAAATATTTAGATAACATTTTTCGTTTGAAATCTAATGTGAATAGATTTTCCAAAGTTTTCTTGTTGTAATTTGTGGTGAATGAGAAACCAATTGCCATAACCAAGGTTACAAAAACGGAATCAATCATCTCATTAGCATTAATTTTTTTATTGCTTTGATTGACAATATTATCCAAACAATTTGCAAAAAAGCCATTGAAATTATTATGACTTGCGAAAAAATATAATGCTTCGACAAAAAGATATTGAAGTATCCATAATATCGCAATCATCAAAGACGCAACCCATGCATAATATGATGATGATACGAATAAAGAGAATAAAAACACGCACCAAAGCCATTTAAGTGCTTGTATATCATATAGCATTAATGCCTGGCTTCGAAATTCTTCTGATTTAATATCAAAGATAAGAAAATTAGGAACGCTGGAATATAAAGCCAAAAGAATTAATTCTATAATCACAACCCAATATTTATAAATGGGCTTATATGTATTGGTTCTTGACCAATAAACTTGCATTACACCGGTTGGGATAAAGGCAATTTTAAAAAACCAATCAAACGCCAATTGATTGATGCCCGCATCATGAAAATACAGGCCAGTTTGCGGGACAGGAATGAAAAAACCAACAAAAATGCAAATTAATTTTATTATTGCTATTCGTTCGAATGTGATTTTTTCGTTTTCAATCAGCAAATTATTATATTCGCTAAATTTCATTCGGTGCCCCCTCCATGACCGATAGAATTAGTTCGATGTGTTTTTATATAAACGCTTACCCTATAGTTTATATTGAAAACAGATACAAATTAATTCATTGAAAGTGAAATTTAAAATAATTTATAAAATGCAATTACAAAAACTGACCTTAAAAAATAAAATTTATGACGCAATTATAATTGGCGCTGGTGCTGCGGGTCTTTTTTGTGCGGGTCAATTAATTAAAAATGGCAAAAGCGTTTTAATCCTTGAGCATACTGACAAAATTGGTGCAAAAATCCTTATTTCTGGTGGTGGGCGTTGTAATTTTATCAACCAAAAAGTTACGTTTGAAAATTTCGTATCAAATAACCCACAATTTGCCCGATCGGCTTTATCGCAATATCTTCCGCAAGATTTTATAAAACTGGTTGAAGCCTATAATATCCCTTATTATGAAAAGACTTTGGGGCAATTATTTGTCAACGAAACTGGCGGCGCCAAGAAAATTTTGCAAATGTTGCTTGATGAATGTGATGGCGCAAATATTAAAACGAATTGTGAAGTTTTGGAAATTGAAAATAATGAAAATTATCATATTTCAACCTCAATTGGTAATTTTGTCGGCGAAAATTTGATAATTGCAACGGGTGGTAAATCCATACCAAAAATGGGTGCAACTGGCTTTGCTTATAAAATCGCACAACAATTTGGGCTTGAAATTATCGAACCATCCCCTGCCCTTGTGCCTTTAATTTTTACAGGCGATAAATTTGATTGGATGAAAGAATTAGCAGGCGTTTCATTTGATGGCCGCGCAAAATTCGGCAAAACAAGCTTTGATGAAGCTATTCTTTTTACCCACAAAGGGCTTTCGGGCCCTGCCATTTTACAGATTTCAAACTATCTAAATTCTGGCGATATTTTCCATATTGATTTTGCACCAAAACATAATTTGGCGGATTTTTTGATTGATGCCAAGGCAAAACAGCCAAATATAAAACTTTCCAAAATCCTATCGGAAATCTTACCGTCACGGTTAGCCGCTCATTTTGGAAATGAAGAAATAATTGCCAAAGCAAAAGATGCCCAATTACGCGAACTGGCGCAAAACCTTCATAATTTCCCACTGCCAGTTTCAGGCACAGAAGGCTTTGCCAAGGCAGAAGTAACAAAGGGTGGAATTTCCACAAATGAATTAAACCAAAAAACAATGGAATCAAAAAAGCAAAGTGGATTATATTTCATTGGTGAATGTGTTGATATAACTGGATGGCTTGGCGGCTATAATTTTGGGTGGTCTTGGAGCTCGGCTTTTGCTTGCGCTAAAGCAATATTAAATAAAAATACAAATATTACTGTATAATTTTATTAGTCATTGCCATACCCACACTTGCAAAATTAATATTTGGTAATAGTTTGGAATAGCAAATCAGGACAATAAAAGATGAAAAAAACTTTATTCAAGAAACTATTCACAACTTTAACAATATTTTCAATTGCCTTAATTCCACTTTTCTCAACCACCAAAGCATCTGCACAAACTTGGAGTTGGAACGCAAAAGTTGAAAAACCAGCAGATGGCAGTTTTATTATTGTTGCCATGCCTGAAATAAGCCTTTCTGAACTAACTGTTAGTGGCATGAAAGATCCAAAGCCTGAATGGTCAGATAATGCAAAAAAATACCTAAGCCAAAGCATCAAGGATGAGCTTGAAAAGAAAAAATACAAAATTAGCAATTTTGAACCTGATGCCAATAGTAATCCTGATGCAATTCAAGTCTTGAAACTTAATAAAGTAGTTTCAGCATCAATCATCCTTAATGAGCAATTACCAACCAAAAAAGGTAAATTTGAATGGACATTAGGTGAAGATGTTAAACTTATTATCCCTTCCAGCATTCCTGAAAATGAAAAGCCAAAATATGCTTTATTCATTGAAGTTGAAGGCACATATTCATCGGCTGGTCGTAAACTTATGACTGCGGTCGCATTAGTTGGCGGCGTTGGCGCTACAACTGGCGCAGGTCAGGCGGTTCGTGCCACTTTGGTTGATTTGAATACTGGGCAAGTTGTTTGGTATAATCTTGATATTGTATCTTTCACAAAGGATATTAGAACACCTGAAGGCTCACAATCTGAAATTGTGGAATTATTCAAAAAACTTCCACTATAATTGATATTGTATTGATTAAATCATCATGAAAAAAGCCTTATTATCACTTGTTTCATTATCTATATTGCTTCAGCCTTTGTCATCTTATGCGCAGGATGCAGACGCGGCATTAAAGGCAAATATAGATTTATCAAAAGATAGACCGCAAAGGGCGGTGGGGCAAAAGCCTGTCGAAAAATCTTTAGAAGATGGAATTTGGGTTGAAACCGCCAAAGCGGAAAAAGAGGCCAAGACATCAGGTGAAAGAACATCTTACAAAGAACTTGAAAATTATGTTGGGCAAATAGCGGCAAAAATCATCCCTGAATATAAGGATGATATACGCGTTTACGTTATGGAACGCCCATTTTTTAACGCGCAAATGGCACCAAATGGCTATTCCGAGGTTTGGACTGGCTTAATGCTTAGGGCCCAAACCGAGGATGAATTGGCATTTGTTATTGGACATGAGGCAGGGCATTTTTTACATTCGCATTCTATTGATGCATATGAAGATTTAAAAAAGCGCGCCAATACTGCCTTGGCGGCATCAATATTAATTCAGGCAGTTGCAATCGCGGCGGCGGCAAATGCGGGCTCTGTGGGCAGTGCACAAAATGCGCTTGATATTGGTAACGGACTTTCAAATATCGTCTATTTGGGCACTGTCGCTGGCTTTATGAGTTACAGTAGGGATAAAGAAGAACGCGCCGATATTTATGGCGTTCATTATGCAATAAAGGCAGGTTATAACAAGGATGCGGGTGTAAAATTGTGGGAAAAACTACTCGCGATTACTGCGGCATCTGATTATAAAAAAGTGCGTGATATGCCAACGAGGGTAAATATTTTTGGTTCACACCCTTTGGAAAAGGAAAGAATTGATAATATTTCAACCTATGTTGCAAATGTAAAAAACCTTAAAGCAGCGCGCAGCGCCGATGAAGAAAAAGCCGCAAGATTAGAATATAGAAATAAAATAAGACCTTATCTTGAAGCTTGGCTAAAAGATGAATTAAGGCGTGAGGATTTTGGGCAATCAATTTATATAATTGGCCTTTTATCCCAAGATGGGCAAGATTTGGGGCTTTTGAATTTCTATAAGGGTGAAGCCTTAAGGTTGCGCGCCAAAAATGATGATGTCGCAAAATCATTAGAGGCATTCCAAGAATCTTTAAAATACCCTGATGCACACAAAGATGCATATAAAAAAATCGGCGACCTTTATCGCAAAAATGGCGACAATCAAAAAGCGCTTGATGCTTATAAAAAATATGTAGAAAAAAATCCAAATGCCGATGACGCATGGATTATCGAAGATTTAATTAGTCAAGTTTCAAAAAAACTATCAACTCCAACAGGTGCATAAATGAAAATAAATTTTAAATTAGCCGCATCAATACCTTTATTATTAATTACAAGTGCATGTGCGTCGATAACACTTGCCCCTGCGGGTTCCTATAAAAATGAGCAGGAAGTTAACTTAGACAGGGATTGGTCGGACTTAAGCCCAGTTGCGTATAATAACAAAAATGTAAAAACTCTAACTATTGATGGCCCGTTTCTTAACCTTGTCTATATTTCGAAAGGTTTGACCGAAAAAGACCCTCTATTCATTGGCCCTGAAGGCGATACAAAAAACCATGTTGCGCCGCGCCCTAAAGATAATATGTCACTTACAGAGCAGATGGAATTTGTCACAAGTTCGGTTTCTGAACTTGGCTATCTAAAGGTTGAATACGCATCACCAAAACCAGTCAATGTTGCCGATACAAAAGGTGTGCGTTTTGAAATTAATGCAAAAACCAAAGAAGGCCTTGATACAAAGGGCATTGCACAGGCGATTTCAAAAAATGGTAAGAATTATTATATCGTCTATATAGCACCAAAAATTCATTATTTTAACGCCAATAAAAATAATGTTATTTCAATAATGGACAGCCAAAAATTACCATAAATTATGGCCATTTCACCATTGGCGGCATTGATGACAAAATAGATTCAACATTGCCGCCAGTTTTAAGGCCAAACATTGTTCCCCTGTCATAAAGAAGGTTGAATTCAACATATCGACCACGGCGAACTAATTGTTCTTCACGTTCTTGGTGCGACCATTCTTCATTCATACGGGTACGAATAATTTTTGGATATATGTCTAAAAAAACGCGCCCAACATCTTGGGTAAAGGCGAAATCATTTTCCCAATTACCACTATCATGGTGATCATAAAAAATGCCGCCAATGCCGCGTGGTTCATTGCGATGTGGCAAATAGAAATATTCATCGCACCATTTTTTATATTTTGCGTGATATTCGGGTGAATGTTTATCACATGCATTCTTCATTGCACCATGAAAATCAATTGCATCAGGAAATTCTTGGTTCCTTTGATAATCAAGGGTTGGCGTTAAATCGGCCCCGCCCCCAAACCAGCTTT
>JAPUEP010000214.1:1223-7266 GCA_027492515.1 Hyphomonadaceae bacterium | reverse complement strand
CTGATAATTTGGCATGGATAAGCCCAAAAACAGGCCGTGCGGCAACTTATGAAGCAGGTTTGCCATTCGCCGATAAATTATTGGCACTACCAAAATTTTTGTTAGACCCAGATGCACAAATAAAGGCGGGCGATATAGCCGATGGCTTCGCGCTTTGTGGTTGGTTCATAGAACGCGATTTATTACGCCAAAACTTTCAAACAATGCCAGAGGCAAGGGCGCGCCTAATTTATGCATTAGGGCGCAAAAACCTATTATAGTTTGAAACTAAGCAGCTTTGGAAATCGGTGGATTTGCCATTGTTGTGCGGTTACGACCATCATTTTTTGAACTATATAATGCTTGGTCGGCACGCTCAATCAAATCGGCAACTGCTTCATTTGTTTCAAGTTGTGCAACACCGTTTGAAATCGTAATTTGCCCCAAATCTTCTTTTGAATTACGGCGAATTAGTTTTTTCTTTTCAACTTGCTTACGAATACGCTCTGCGATTTCATGGGCTTTATCTGATGCAACATTTGGTGCAACAATTGCAAATTCTTCACCACCAAGGCGGGCAACAAGACCACCAATAGGCGCTTCACGCGAAAGAACACCCGCAACATAACAAATCACTTGGTCACCAGTTTGATGGCCCCAGCGATCATTGATTTTTTTGAAATAATCAATGTCTGCCATGATTATTGATAATGGCTGTGAGTTTTTATCACATCTATAGGCATTGTCTTTGATGAAATTATTAAATGTCTTACGATTGGCAACACCGGTTAATGCATCTTTCGAAGCTTCCATACGTGCTTCTTCAAGCTCCAACTTAAGTGCCGCAATTTCATCGCGTGATTGGGCAATACGTTTTTCTAATGTTGATGAAGAAACCACCATTTGATCGGTTGCATCAGATAAATCACCGACAACGCTTTTAACATTTTCAATTTCAGGATTTTTTACTAATTCTTCTTTTGCGCTTGTTAATTTTACTTTGAAAGATTTAGCATCATCACGAACGTTTTCGATATCTTTTAAAACGCCATGCATTTTTGATTCAAAACTTCCGCCCGCATTAATTAAGCGATCAGAAATAATGCCACTTTCGATATGAATTTCAAAAAGGCTATCGCAAAGATAATCATCAATTGTTTTGCCTTGCATAAGTGCAGCGTCAATATCTTCGCACAATACAGGATAATCTTTGGCGTGATAAGCAAGCCAAACTGCAAAAGCATTTGCAGAAGGCTTTAAACAATGCCTTTCCATAGATGAAAATGCAAGTCTGGCGAATTCCCAAGATTTGTTTGTATCAGTAGTTTTTGTCACGATGTCTTCCCGTTTTTTTAACATCATTACACAAGGAGTGTAGATAATAAGTAAATTTATGTGTAATTTGTGCATAATTTTTTGAAAAATTGGAAAAAAATCATCATGCAACATGTTTTTTCGGCACAAAAAAGTGAATTTGCAACCAAGGGTAATCTATCAATTGCAAGACGCAAAGAAATTTTAAGAACATTAATTGCGTTATTGGTTGATAATCGTGCCGCCATTTGCGATGCTTTGAATTCTGATTTTTCTAATCGTGCACCACAATTAAGTTTGTTTACCGATATTGGCGCTGCCGTTTCAACATTAAAGCATGCGCTTTCGAATATTGATAAATGGGTTAAACCTGAAAAGCATTTTACAAGCCCTGCAATTTTGGGATTATTTGGGGCAAGTGCGCAAATTAAATTCCAAGCCAAGGGTGTGGTTGGTATAATTGTTCCATGGAATTTCCCCATTAATCTTAGCTTTGGCCCACTTGCCAGCGCGATTGCGGCAGGAAACAGGGCAATGGTTAAATTATCCGAATTTACCCCGCAAACTTCAAAACTTATTGCAAATTTGATTTCATCAAAAATTAAAGAGGATGAAATTGCCATTATAAATGGCGGCGTTGAAACTGCCCAAGAATTTTCATCATTGCCGTTTGATCATCTATTATTCACTGGTGCAACCGAAGTTGGTAGGATAATAATGGGGCAGGCGGCAAAAAACCTTGTTCCTGTAACGCTTGAATTAGGTGGTAAAAGCCCTGTTATTGTTACGCGTAATTTCGACAAAAGCCTTGCGGCGGCGCGTATTATGGGCGGTAAATTAATGAATGCGGGTCAAGTTTGCCTTGCACCTGATTATTTATTAGTTGAGGAAAACCATCTTGATGAATTTGTTAATGAATTAATTAAGCAAACCAAAATTCAATATCCGACAATCTATTCAAACCCCGAATATACGGCAATAATTAATGATCGCCATTATGCGCGCTTGATGTCTTATATCGATGAGGCAAAGGCAAAAGGCGTAAAAATAATTAAAATTGGCGATGATGAGGATGCCGCTAATACACGCAAAATCGCGCCGCATTTGATTATAAATCCTGATGATAATCTAAATATTATGCAGGATGAAATTTTTGGCCCGCTTTTGCCGATTAAAACTTATAAAAATATTGATGAAGCAATTGAATTCGTAAATTCACGGCCGCGCCCATTGGCTTTATATTATTTTGATAATGATAAAGGCGCACAAGATAGGATATTGAATCAAACTATTTCTGGCGGCGTTACAATCAATGATGTGATTTTGCATATCGCAATGGAAGAATTACCATTTGGCGGCGTTGGCGCATCTGGTATTGGCGCATATCACGGAAAACGCGGATTTTTAGAATTTTCGCACCAAAAGGCGATTTTTAAACAATCGCCTTTTGATAATTTCCTTTTGAAAGCCACACGTGCACCATATGGCAAGGTTCTAGAGAAATATTTAGAATTCACTATTCGGAAATAGCAACTTCAACAACTTTCTCTACTTTTTTGCGACGTGTGCGTGGTTTTCTAACTGGTTTTTCAGGCTCTACTATTGTTTGCTCAATTGGTGTTTGCGTGACAATAGGTGCTACTTCGTTTGGGAATGGGATAATGCGCATAAAGGCAGGCATATCATCGCCAAAACCAATAACGCTTGGTTCATTATCGTGGTTTTTATAAACACGCCTATTCTCATTAATTTGTGGGCGGCGCGTTTCATTATATGAACGTTCACGGGGTTCGTGATTGCGTACACGCTCTTTAGGTTGTTCTTGCGCTTCGGTTTCGACTTTTGCACTTCTGTTGTTTTGACGTGCAGGGCGCGCAGGTTTTTCGCCATTCTTTTTATCAAAACGCGGTTTTGCAAATTCGTGTGATGGTTCATCATTTTGACCAACATTACTTTCCAAAACTGGAATAGGCTTTTTGATTAAATCAACCACCCCCGCCAAATGTTTTGAATCAATCGGGCAAGCAATCATATAAGTTTTACCAGAACGTCCCGCACGGCCCGTTCTACCAATGCGGTGAACATAATCTTCGGCATGGCTTGGCACATCATAATTGAAAACATGCGAAACATCAGGAACGTCAAGGCCGCGCGCGGCAACATCAGACGCCACCAATAATTTCAAATCACCATTTCTAAATCTATCAAGTGTTGCGGTTCGAACGCTTTGTTGTAAGTCGCCATGAATTGGCGCAGCTTCATAGCCATGTTTATTCAAAGATTTAGCAACAATATCAACATCACGCTTGCGGTTGCAAAAGATAATGCCATTTTTCAATTCGGCAATTTCTTGATCAATTATATTACGCAAAATAAGGCGTTTTTGTTTATGGTCATTAGTTTTTGCATTGACCAAAAATTGTTCAATCGTGCTTGCAGTTTGGTTAGGGCGTGCAACTTCGATACGTGTTGGATTATGAAGGAATTGATTTGCCAAATTCTCAATTTCAGGGGCCATAGTTGCTGAAAAGAAAAGGGTTTGGCGGGTAAATGGCGTGATTTTAACAATCTTCTCAATATCGGGAATAAAACCCATATCAAGCATTCTATCAGCTTCATCAATAACCAATAATTGAACGCCATTCATAAGAATTTTACCGCGTTCAAATTGATCAAGTAAACGCCCAGGGGTGGCAATAAGAATATCAACCCCCTTCATTAATAGTGCGTCTTGATCACCAAAACTTACGCCGCCAATCAAAAGCGCCATAGTAAGTTTGTTATTCTTGCCATATTTTTCAAAATTTTCGGCAACTTGTGCGGCAAGTTCGCGGGTTGGCTCAAGAATGATTGTGCGTGGCATACGCGCCTTTGCGCGGCCTTGGGATAGGATTTCAATCATTGGCAAAACGAAAGAAGCTGTTTTGCCTGTACCTGTTTGGGCAATACCCAAAACATCATTGCCTTTTAAAACTTCGGGGATTGCACGCCATTGAATTGGCGTTGGTGTATTATAGCCGGAATCATTTACCGCGCTTAAAATTGTTGGGCTTAAACCCAAATCTTGGAAAGTTGTACCCTCTGGTGTTTCGCTAAGGGTATTAATATTTTTATCTTCGGAATTTTCCGACATATTATCTCACATCTAGTTGTTTTGTTTGCAGTGCGGCAAAATCTTCAAAAAGTCAAGAAAATAGGCGCGTTTACAAATGTTTGCATAGTAAAGTGTGGTATTTATGTCAGATTACACAATACTTCAAACTCATTGCATAATTGCTTCCCTTGAGGGAAGCTGTCACCGAAGGTGACTGAAGGGTGGTTGTTTCAGTTTTAACAAATGCCGTCACAAGCTACAAATGTCGTCCCACCCTTCCGTCCGCTTTGCGGACACCTTCCCTCAAGGGAAGGAATTAGGAAGGTTTAAACGTCCAATTCCTCAACATATTTTGCGTTTGCTGTTATCCAATGATAGCGCAATTCGGCCTTTTTGCCCATTAAGGTTTCAACCAAATCGGCGATTGTGGTTTCTTCATCTTCGGGGATGTAAAGGCGTGCAAGGGTTCGGGTTTCGGGGTTCATTGTGGTTTCTTTAAGCTGGGCGGGCATCATTTCGCCCAAACCTTTGAAACGCCCAATTTCCACTTTTGCATTGGCTTTGAATGCGGTTTTTAGCAATTCTTCTTTATGGGCGTCATCGCGCGCATAAACGCTTTTTGTGCCATGTGATAGGCGATAAAGCGGCGGCATTGCCAAATAAAGCCGCCCATTTTCAACCAATTTCGGCATAGAGCGATAAAAGAATGTGGCAAGCAGGGCAGCAATATGCGCCCCATCCACATCCGCATCGGTCATGATTATGATTTTTTCATAGCGTAAATCATCAAGAACGAATTTACTGCCCATGCCAACGCCAAGCGCAAGCGCCAAATCATTCAATTCAACATTGCCCGCAAGTTTTTCAACACCCGCAGAGGCGATATTTAAAATTTTACCACGCAATGGCAATACGGCTTGGGTTTGGCGATTACGCGCTTGTTTGGCGCTGCCACCTGCTGAATCACCTTCTACGATGAATAATTCTGTACCTTCGGCATCTTGGCGCGAACAATCGGCAAGTTTACCTGGAAGGCGCAATTTGCGTGTTGCAGATGCGCGCTGAACCTCTTTTTCCTTGCGGCGTTTTAAGCGTTCTTCGGCGCGGGCAATTGACCAATCAAGAAGCGCACGTGCTTCTTTGGCAGAGCCTGCAAGCCAGTGATCAAACTTATCACGCACCGCATTTTCAACAATGCGTGCCGCCTCGGTGGTTGCCAATCTATCTTTGGTTTGACCAACAAATTCAGGTTCTTTGATGAAAACAGAAATTAGGGAGGCCGCAGAATCAAAAACATCATCGGCAGTTACCAAGGCTGCCTTTTTATCATTCAAAAGCTCACCATAGGCTTTAAGGCCTTTGGTTATCGCCGCACGAAGGCCAGCCTCATGTGTGCCGCCTTCTGGGGTTGGAACAGTGTTACAATAGCTTCGCATAAAGCTATCATGGTCACCAAAACCACGCAGACCCCATGCAACCGCCCATTCAACTGACCCATGCCCTTGGGTTTTATCGGTTTTACCACAAAATGGTGCGGCGGTTACGGTTGGCGCATTTTCGACCACAATTTTCAAATAATCTGCCAAACCATTAGGGAAGCAGAAAGTATCTTCAAGTGGTGTGTTAGTTCCCGGTTTTATACGCTCTGGTGCGCAT
>JAPUEP010000214.1:0-1181 GCA_027492515.1 Hyphomonadaceae bacterium | reverse complement strand
AAAGCGAATTTCAACCCCTGCAAACAAATATGCTTTAGAGCGCGCCATTGAATAAATGCGCCCTGCATCAAATTGCAAATGTTCGCCAAAAATTTCGGCATCGGGGTGGAATTTAACCAAAGTGCCACGGCGGTTTTGGGTTGCGCCCAATTCTTGTAATTCGCCAACTGGCTTTCCGCGTGAAAAGTCCATTGCATAAAGTTTTCTATCGCGGGCAACTTCAACGCGTAATGCATCTGATAATGCGTTCACTACTGAAACACCAACACCATGCAAACCGCCAGATGTTTGATAGGCTTTATCAGAGAATTTACCACCCGCGTGAAGTACGGTTAAAACCACTTCAAGGGCTGATTTGCCATGATATTTCGGGTGTGGGTCAATTGGAATACCGCGCCCATTATCAATAACCACGAGTGAGCCATCGGCTTCTAATGAAACTTCGATACGTGTTGCATGGCCTGCAACCGCTTCGTCCATCGAATTATCGAGGACTTCGGCAAAAAGGTGGTGAAGTGCGCGTGAATCCGTGCCGCCAATATACATGCCGGGGCGTTTACGAACAGGCTCAAGCCCCTCCAATACTTCGATAGATGAGGCAGAATAATCCGAACTAGTGGTATCGGGCGGCGTATAAGTGCTTGCAGCAGGTTTTACCGACTTAATTTCATTACCAAAAAGATTTTCCGCGCTCTGCGTCATTATTTACCCAACCCATATAGAACCTCGAACCAAAAAGCCAATTTGCGCTTTTGGTCAAGTGTTTGCATCAGGTGTAATGAATTGAAAAAATTAACAAAGCAATTTATGTATTCAATATATTGATTTAATGGGGAATATTTTGAACGATTTAAACGTAAATGAAGGCGGCTATTTTTTTACAACTGATAAAAGCAAAATTGATGTTTTTGCCGCGCATGAATTTTTATCAAATCATGCTTATTGGTGCAAAAATATTCCTTTTGCGATTTTTAAAAAGTCATTTGATAATTCATTATGTTTTGCGGTTTTTGAAAATGATAAACAAATTGGCTTTGGGCGTGTAATTTCCGATTATGCAACAATTGCATATTTGGGTGATGTTTATGTGCTTCCTGAATATCGCGGCAAGGGTATCTCCAAACTACTTATGACCCAAATTATGGCGCATGAAGAATTGCAAGGTTTAAGACGCTGGATAT
>JAPUEP010000213.1 GCA_027492515.1 Hyphomonadaceae bacterium | reverse complement strand
TGGCTATCGCCCTGTTGAAAATTCCGAAGATGCCGATTTAGTTGTTCTAAACACTTGCCATATTCGTGAAAAAGCCACTGAAAAAGTTTATTCTGAAATTGGGCGCATCAAACTACAAAAAGATGCTAAAGGCGGCGATATGATGATTGCCGTTGCTGGCTGTGTTGCCCAAGCAGAGGGTGCGCAAATTATGAAACGCGCACCAACAGTTGATTTGGTTGTTGGCCCCCAAGCCTATCACCACCTACCTGAATTAATTGCCCGCGCGGCGCGCAAATCTGGTCAGGTGTTGGACACTTCATTTGATGCGATTGATAAATTCGATGCCTTGCCGCTTAAGCGCGAAAATACGGGATATTCGGCATTTTTATCGGTTCAAGAAGGATGCGATAAATTTTGCTCTTTCTGTGTTGTGCCATATACGCGCGGCGCGGAATATTCACGCCCATTTGATAAGGTTTTGGATGAAGCCAAGGCGCTTGCCGATAATGGCGTAATGGAAATCAATCTCTTGGGGCAAAATGTTAATGCCTATAATGGCGGCGATGATATTAAAAAATACGGCCTTGGCGCGTTAATTCGTGAGATTGCAAAAATTCCAAATATCAAACGCATTCGTTACACAACTTCACACCCATGCGATATGGATGAAGATTTGATAATGGCGCATGGTGAAGTTGAAGAATTAATGCCATATCTTCATCTGCCTGTTCAATCAGGTTCGGACAAGGTCTTGAAAGCTATGAATAGGAAGCATACCGCAAAATCATATTTGGAAACTTTGGAAAAATTCCGTAAAGTTCGCCCTGATATCGCCTTTGCATCTGATTTCATTGTTGGCTTCCCTGGCGAAAGTGATGAAGATTTCCGCGAAACTATGAAATTGGTTGAAGAAGTAAATTATTCATCTGCCTTTAGCTTTAAATATTCACGTCGCCCTGGAACACCTGCATCTGGCATGATGCGCCAAATTGCCGAAGATGTGAAAGATGCGCGCCTTTATGAATTACAGGCACTACTTGCAAAGCAGCAGGCTGAATTTAATGCGGCATCAATTGGCAAAAATACCAAGGTTTTAATTACCAATAAAGGCAAACGCGAAGGCCAAACATTTGGCAAAAGCCCATTCTTGCAATCGGTTTTTGTTTCTGGCGGCGAAGAATTGGTTGGCAAAATAATTGAAATCAAAGTCACAGGTGCAGGCCAACAATCAATCGTTGGCGACCCAATTGGTGCATTCGAAAATGCCTAATGAAGATCGACAGAATAATTCACCAATAGAATTCATTATTGAATATGATGGCTGGCGCGATATTGGCTTCAATCCAATTGAGTTGGGCAATTTGATTTATAATAAAATCATCCAAGAATTTGAGGATGCAAATGGTGAAATTTGTGTCCTTTTGGCTGATGATGATAAATTGCACGAATTAAATAAAACATGGCGCCAAATAGATAAACCAACTAATGTTTTAAGCTTCCCCCATGATGATGGCGGGCAAATCTTGGGCGACATTGCAATTTCATTACAAACCCTACAAAAAGAAGCAATTGAACAAAATAAAAGCTTGCAAGACCATTTCGCACATTTATTAATACATGGGATTTTACATTTATTGGGCTTTGACCATATTAATGAAGATGAAGCAATTGAAATGGAAACTATTGAAATTGAATTATTGGAAAGTATGAATATTTCAAATCCTTATGAAATGGGCGTAAAAAACTAAATGGCGCAGGGCGACGAAGAAAACGAAAAACCAAATTCCAAAGAGCGTGCGGGATTATTACGCCGCTTCAAAACTATGTTTGGTAAACGTAAACTTGATGAAGAAAGCGCGCAAATTATCGAATCCCTCGAAAGTGAAGAGGCGATTTCATCCAATAAACGCGAAATGCTTTTTAAAGTTGCAAGCTTTGATAAATTAACCATTGGCGACATTATGATACCGCGCGCCGATATTGTGGCGGTTGAAGCTGAAACCACATTGGGTGAATTGGGGCGCATTTTTTCGGAGCATCAACATTCAAGGGTTCCAATTTATCGCGAAAATCTTGATAATCCGATTGGGTTCGTCCATGTAAAAGACGTTTTGGCGCTTTTAACGCCCGATGAAAATGGCAAAATAAAAGCCAAACTTGATTCAAAGCCATTAAATAAAATCAAACGCGATTTATTATATGTGCCACTTTCGATGCGCCTTCCAAATCTTTTGATTCAAATGCGTGCGATGCGCAAACATATTGCCCTTGTAATTGATGAATATGGCGGCACTGATGGTTTGGTAACGATTGAAAACCTTGTTGAAGAAATCATTGGCGATATTGATGATGAATATGATGATGTTGAATCAAACATGATTATTCAACGCGCCACAAATATTTGGGAAGTTGACGCCAAACTTGAAATCGAAGAATTTTCTAATCAAACTGGCGTTCAAAATCTTATAAATGATGAAATTGGAACGGAAATTGATACAATGGGTGGCCTTGCATTCGCGCTTGCGGGCCATATTTCGCCGCGCGGTGAAATTATTGCGCATCCAAATGGCTACGAGCTTGAAATCATTGATGCCGATCCACGCAAAATTCGCCGCATGTTATTTCGTGTCGTAAACCCAGTAAAAACGGCGGATTAGAATTTTGACAAATATTTTTGCCAATTTTTTTGAAACTAAATCGACAAAAATAAAATATATCATTTTGTTCGTTTTAGGTTTGTTGGCGGTTTTTGCGCTTGCGCCTTTTCATATTTGGCCGCTTTATGCAATTGCAATTTGGGGGCTTATGATTGCCCTTGATGACGCAAGAAAAAATGCAAAACCATTAAAATCAGCATTCTGGCGCGCCTTCATTTTTGGTTTTGCCCATTTTGCACTTGGAATGTTTTGGGTCGGGCAGGCATTTTTGGTTGATGCCGAAAAGTTTGCATGGCTTATCCCCTTCGCCATGAGCGCACTTCCCGCCTTTGTTGGCATATATTATGGCATTGCGGGTTTGTTATACGCCAAATTTGCACCCAAAAATGCCAATCGCGTTTTTTGGTTTGCCTTTTGTTTTGGTGCGATTGAATATTTACGAAGCATATTATTCACTGGCCTTCCATGGAATTTAAGTGCCTATATATGGAAAGCGGGCGGAATTATTTCCCAAAGCGGTGCACTTATTGGGCCTTTTGGTGTTGGTCTTTTAACAATTTTGGTTTTCGCAAGCCTAAATATAATCCGCGAAGGCAAATCCAAACTAATCATAATTCTTGATATTGCAATTATTGCATCTTCAATTGGCTTTGGCGCTTGGCGTTTAAACCAAATAACGCAATTTGATAATGCAAATAAAATTGCCGTTGGACAGGCGGGATTTTCGCAAAAAGACCTATGGGATAGTGAAAATCGTGAAAATGTTATCAATAATTATATTGGTCAATTAAATACAAAAACTGCAAAAGATGCCAATATTATTGTTTGGCCAGAAGGTGCATTTCCATTTGACCTTTTCACTGATGCCGAAGCTTTGTCAAAAATAAACCCTTTGATTAAAGATAAAGTCTTGATTGTTGGCGCGCCACACGCCGATTTTGTTGACCCCAATAAATATTTCAATTCTATTGCGTTTTTGACAGGCAGTAATGATATATATCCATCATTATTATCAACCTATGACAAATTCCATCTTGTGCCTTTTGGTGAATATCTTCCTTTAAGGCCATTTTTCAATAAATTGGGAATATCAAGTTTGGTTGCCTATGGAACAGATTTTAGCAAAGGCGAATCACCAAAGGTGCTTAAAATTGGCAATCTTCCAAATATTGATCCGCGTATTTGTTATGAAATAATATTTCCACATTTTAACAATGGTCAAATAAGGCCCGATATGATTGTTAATGTGTCGGTTGATGCATGGTATGGTGATTATCTTGGCCCCGACCAACATTATAATCAGGCAAGATGGCGCGCAATTGAAGAAGGCCTACCTTTAATTAGAGCGGCATCAGGCGGATGGTCTGGTATAATTGATGCTTTTGGTCGCCCGATTTCGCAGTTTCGTAAAGGTAATGATATAATTTCCGCAAATTTACCAAGCAAACTAACCCAAACACCCTATTCACGTTATTATGACGCAATATTTCTTCTCCTTATGGTTGTATTTGCAGCAAATACTTACCTAACAAGAAAGTTTTGAGAAATTCTGTCCTTGACTTGGTTAAACATTCATATATTTATTCCAAATTCGAGGCATAAAAATAATGAGTAATGAACGCAGTTCAACAGCAATTGACGCTTATGTTGGTCGTAGGCTTAAACAAAGGCGTGAGGAATTGGGGCTAAGCCAAGAGAGGCTTGCCGACTTTTTGGGGATTTCTTTCCAGCAGGTTCAAAAATACGAACGTGGTTTTAACCGCGTTGGTGCAAGTCGTCTTTTTCAAATTGGTGAAGCATTAGGTGTTCCAACCGCATTCTTTTTTGAGGGTATCGAGCCTGTGGGCCGCGGCACACTTAACGAAGATAAAGAAAATACCGACCCACTTTCAGTGGCGGCACTTTTGTCTGCGCCGGGTGCGATGGAATTGCTTGCCGAATATGCCAAAGTTAATTCTACTGCACAGCGTAAGAAAATTGTTGAGCTTGTTCGTCTATTGGCAAACGAAACTGAAAACTAGGGTATAATTTTGCAATCTGATGCGCCGTCAAAAGCGTTTCCCGAAAAGTGTGAAACGGTTTTCGGACAAGAAACGCGACCAACAAAAGACTCCCGAAGAATTAAATCCTTTGGGCGCGTTGGTGGTCGACCTTTGTCACCACTTCAGGCGCGCCTTATGGAAACTGAATTATCAAAATTCCAACTTTTAGAAGTTGAAGAAGGTTTTGCACCAATTTCAATTGATAATAGCAAAAAAGAAGTTTGGTTTGAAATTGGTTTTGGCGGTGCCGAGCATTTAATTAATCAAGCCAAAACAAACCCTGATGTGCTTTTCATTGGCGCAGAACCTTTCCTTGAAGGTGTTGCCAAGGCAATGCGCGCGATTGATAGTGAAAAAATCACCAATATTCGCCTTATTAATGGCGATGCGCGGCCAATTTTGGAAAATTTTCAAAATGAATGTTTGGATAGGATTTTTATTCTTTTTCCTGACCCATGGCCCAAGGCGCGCCATCATAAACGCCGCCTTATCAATGATGAATTTGTAAATCTTTTGGCGCGAATTACCAAAAAAGGCGCAAAAATCCGCTTTGCCTCCGATTGGGCTAATTATGCGGAAGAAGCATTGGCGTGTTTTATAAAAAACCCAGACTTTTCATGGAATGCGCAAAGCCAAAAAGATTGGAATATTCCGCCCGAAGATCATTTCACAACCCGCTATCAAGCAAAAAAACTTGGCGATTGTGAACCAATTTTCCTTGATTTTACTCGACTATAGTTTCGACAATCTCATCAATAATCTTATTTTCAATCACGCCAATTTCATCAATTTCACAGCGCACAATATCACCCGCTTTAAGCCATAATTGCGGATTGCGCGCCATACCAACGCCCGCCGGTGTGCCTGTAAAAATCACATCACCCGGTAAAAGCGTCATTATTTTCGTTACTTCTTCGATTAATTGCGGGATTTTGAAAATCATATCGCCAATTTTGCTATCTTGCATTTTTTGACCATTTACAAAACAGCGAAGCCCCAAATCATCCAAATTTGAAATTTCATCAGGCGTTACCAAAAATGGGCCAAAAGGCGCATGGCTATCAAAGCCTTTACCCAATGTGAATTGTGTGGTTTTTCTTTGCCAATCGCGCACCGAATAATCGCAACCAACACTATAGCCTAAAACCACTTCATTGGCGCGGTCAGCAGGAACATGGCGGCAGGTTTTGCCAATTATAACCACCAATTCAACTTCAAAATCCAATTGGTCAGAAACACTTGGTTTTTCGACATAGCCATTGGGTTCATTAACCGATGTGGTTTGTTTCATAAACCATGTTGCATCGCTGGGCATTGGGCGTCCTGTTTCTTTGGCATGATCGGCATAATTAAGACCAATGCCAAATATGCGCGGCGGAACCAAAACGGGCGATAAAATTTCAACATCTTCAATGTCAAATTCTTCACCAGTAAAAACAGGATTTTCAAGAAAGCCATCATCAATAGAGGCCACGCCAAGCGCACCAATTTCAAGGTCAAAAGCACGAATTTTGCCATCCTTTACAAGGCCGCCGCGAATATTGTCACTTTCTTCAAAAATTGCGATGCGCATTTCTATCTCCTGATTATTGAAAGATTATTGGCGCAAGTTGCAGATAAAATAAAGCGATTAATTATTGCATTGCCTCAATCGCTTCGGCAATTGCAATGGTTTTTAATGCCATATCACGGTGAAGAATTTCCGCCATTTTACCTTCAACTTTTAAAACCCCTTTGCCCGCATTTTCGGGGTCAGCAAAAGCGGCGACAATGGCGCGCGCATATGCAATTTCTTCAGGTTTTGGGGCGAAAATTTCATTGCATTTTTCAATTTGGCTTGGGTGAATTAATGTTTTGCCATCAAAGCCAAAGGCTTTGCCCTGATTACATTGTGAAACATAACCATCCATATTTTGAATGTCGTTAAACACGCCATCAATTACCGCCATTTTAAAGCATTTCGCGCCATTCACTGCGGCAGATAATGCAAATAAAAATGGTGCGCGTTCAACATCCAATATTGCGCCGGTTTCTTTGGCTAAATCATTTGTTCCCATTACCAATGCTTTAAATGGAGCGGTTTCAGATGCCGAACAAATATTGAAAATATCCAAAATTGCGCGTGGGGTTTCAATCATCGCCCAAATATTAATTGGCTGCCCATTATTTAATTCACGAATTTGGGCGTCAATTGATAAGACTTCCGCTTTTGATTCGATTTTTGGAACTAAGATTGCATCTGGCTTTGCCAAAACCGACATTTTTAAATCATCGGCAAAATATTCGGTATTAATACCATTGGTGCGAATAATGATTTCACGTGCGCCATATCCACCACCTTCTAAGGCTGCCGCAATGGTTTCGCGCGCTGTTTGTTTCATTTCAGGCGCTACTGCATCTTCCATATCCATGATTATGGCATCACAGGCCAGTGTTTTTGCTTTTTCTAAAACCTTGGCATTTGCCCCTGGCATATATAAAACAGAGCGGCGTGGTCGATTGGTCATTATTTCCCCCAGTTGTTTTCGCAGGTGCAATATAAATTATTTCTTGCCTTAGGCAATAATACCAAGGTTTAAAAATGACA
>JAPUEP010000212.1:38790-46289 GCA_027492515.1 Hyphomonadaceae bacterium | reverse complement strand
ATTATATGATTTATCAAAATTGGTTTCGCCGCAAATTGTTGGCACGCCAACGCAATTGCCATAGCCGCCAATACCCGCAACCACACCCGCCAAAAGGCGTTTAGTGTTCACATTTTCAGGTTCGCCAAAGCGAATGGCATTTGTCAATGCAATTGGGCGCGCACCCATTGTGAAAACATCGCGCATAATGCCGCCTACACCCGTTGCCGCGCCTTGATACGGCTCGATGAATGAAGGGTGATTGTGCGATTCCATTTTGAAAATCGCCGCTTGCCCGTCGCCAATATCAATAACACCCGCATTTTCCCCAGGGCCTTGAATAACGCGCGGCCCAGTAACAGGAAAACGACCCAAATGGCGGCGTGATGATTTATAAGAGCAATGCTCCGACCACATAACGCTAAAAATGCCAAGTTCAAGCAAGTTTGGCGAACGCCCTAAGCGGTCAAGAATCACTTGATATTCATCGGGTTTAATGCCGTGTTGGGCGATAATTTCTGGTGTAAGTTGGTCGTTCAAAGACATTAATTTATCCTATTAATGATAATAGTTTCAGCAAGTGTTTTTCCAGAATATGGCTGACTTGATGTATTTATTGCGATTAATTTTCCATTTTTTTCAAGGCGCGCAGAAAATGATGGCATTGATAGTTTTTCAAAATCTTTTTTCTGGAATTGGAGGCGCCCCGTAATATGTGCGCGTGGGCCATAATTTTTGTCGGTCACTTCAGTGAAAGTAGCAATTGACTTCATTGGGGCATCCATAAGGCCGCCATCATAGAGATTGACAATTAGTATTTCATCCGTGTCAAATTTAGAATCGTCATCAAATTTAACAAGGAAAAGAACTTCTTTCATATCTTGCGAATTTTGCGAATTTTCAATTTGATGCGCATAAGATTTTGGTGGCATTATTGAACATGCACATAATGAGGCCGCGAATAAAATTGTAATTAATATTTTCATCCAACTAAACTTTGAAAAACTAATGCGCCATCATCTGAACCAAGTTCTTTGGCAAAGGCGCGGTCAGGGTGGGGCATTAATCCAAGGACATTGCCTTTTTCATTAATTATGCCCGCAATATCTTCCATCGAGCCATTTGGCGTATCAACATATTTGAAGGCAATCAAATTTTCGCCGTGTAATTTATTTAGTGTTTCTTGATCGGCAAAATAATTACCCTCACCATTGCCAACAGTCATGATTGGGTTTGGTTTGCCTGCAAAGGCGCGGGTGAAAATTGTATCTTGGTTTGTAACCACCAATTCAACATCTTTGCAGATATATTTTAGTGAATTATTGCGAAGTAATGTGCCGGGCAAAAGCCCCGCCTCACACAAAACTTGGAAGCCATTGCAAATACCCAAAATTGGCGTGCCTTTTGCGGCATGGCGCATAATTTCGGCATTAATTGGGCTTTGCACCGCCATCGCGCCACAGCGCAGATAATCGCCATAGGAAAAACCACCTGGAAGGATAATTAAATCCAAATCATCAGATAATTGGGTTTCTTTATGCCAAATCATATCAACTTTGGCATTGATAGAAGTTTCGGCGGCGACTTTACAATCGCGGTCACAATTTGAACCGGGGTAAACAATAACGGCAGCGCGCAATGCAATCTCCTAGAGCGAGATGGGAATATGGCTTGCCTTTAAAGAAATTGGTGCAAAAGTGCAATGCAAACCAATGCCTAATTCAGTCAATAATTGTAACTTCTGACCATCTTTCTTTTATGCTTTGTGATTTTGCCGCCCGATTTTCAGTTTGACCGCGATTTGGGTTCGGCCTCATGACCATATCAAACACATCATCAAGGCCGTAAGGGGCGGCAATTGAAATTGTATCATCCTTTTCAAGACGCACCGCAACCGCATGGGCATAACATAAATAACGTTCAAGGCTTTCATCAGTGTTTTTTAATGGTGTGTAGGGCGCGCCAAATTTCTTTTCAAACCACAAATGAACACGCGCCTGATTTCTTACCTCAACCAAAGGGCGCAATTTTTCGGGCAATGCGGCATCAATTTTTTTTATCCAAACATCTTCGGCTTCATATGAATTGTCAGGATCGAAATAGGCGATATCATAATCCTTTATGCCATAATCAGGGTTTTTATTGGTTATATGATTAAACACACTCCCATAAATTGCCCCCGACACAAGCCGCCAATCAGGCAGGCCGACATCACGGCAGGTTTTTAGTATGGTCATAATTGTCGGTGAGTTTTTGATTATTTCAATAAGTTGTGATTCGTAAGATTCCATTGCAAATGCTAGCGCAAAGGCATTTACTAAATCAAGAATATATTCATTTACAATATTGCACAAAGAATACTTTTAATTATGTATAATATGTGTATGTTTACTTGAATCAAAATTAAATTAATTCACAATTGGGGGTAAATATGCGTTTAGTTAAAGTAATTATTGGTACTTGTTTAATTGCAGGCTTAACAGGATGTGCAACTGTTACACGCGGAACAACAACTGCATTCAATGTTGAAACTATGCCTGCTGGCGCAAAAGTAACATTATCAACAGGTCAAACTTGTGAATCAACGCCTTGTACAATTACAATGCCGCGCAAAGATGGTTTTGCGGTTACAATCACTAAACCAGGTTACAATACTTGGACTGGGAATATTGAAAGTAAAATGACAAAAGGTGGCGGCGCCGGCCTTGCTGGCAACATTCTTGCGGGTGGCGTTATTGGTATGGGCGTTGATGCGTCAAACGGCTCTTTAAAAGATTTGGTTCCAAACCCGCTTAAAGTTACGCTTACACCAGAAGGTGCAGCTGCTGCACAAGATAAGCCAGCTTCATAATAGGCTGATTATTATTTATATTAAAAATGGCGCGGCTTTGTTCGCGCCATTTTTATTGCAACTTCCAATTATGATTCAGCGGGCCATGGCCTTTGCCAAAGCCTTTTGCATTTTCTATGGCTTTGAAAACATAATCACGCGCTTTGGCGATTGCATTTTCTAATTCCAAACCTTGTGCCAAATAGGATGAAATTGCGCTTGCAAGTGTGCAGCCGGTGCCGTGTGTGCTGGTGGAATTTATGCGTTTGGCTTCAAAGAAGTTTTCACCTTTTTCAGTTGCCAATAAATCAGTGAAAGTTGCGCCATCAATATGGCCGCCTTTAACCAAAACTGCGCATGCACCCATGCGCAATAATTTTTCGGCGGCGCGCCTTTGACCATCCAAAGTTTCAACCGAAACTTCAGCCAATTTTTCGGCCTCTGGCGCGTTTGGGGTAAGAAGGGTTGCATTTGGTATCATAATGCTTCGCACCGCGCTTATGGCTTTTTCTTGCAATAATGGATGCCCGCCTTTGGCAATCATTACGGGGTCGATGACGCGCATTGTATTTTTATAAAGTGCCAAGGTTTCGCCAACTATCTCGACCACTTCGACCGAACCCAACATGCCAGTTTTAAAACAATCAGCGCCAATATCATCCATAACGCAGGTGATTTGATCTTTTATGGTTTTAAGTGGAATGGGGTGAACATCAAAAACGCCCAAAGTATTTTGCACAGTTATCGCCGTGACAGCGGTCATTGCATAACCGCCATTCATGGTTACGGCCTTAATATCCGCCTGAATACCCGCGCCACCACCAGAATCAGAACCCGCGATTATAAGAACTTTTCCATCTGCCATTTTATTTTTCCAAAATTGCACGGCGAATTTTTAATGCCTGTTTGGTTTGGCGCACATCATGAACGCGCAAAATATCTGCACCCCTATCTGCTGCCATTATGGCAAGCGCTAAAGAGCCACCAATTCTATCCATTGGGTCAGTTGCACTTTCATCAATCTTGCCAATCATGCTTTTGCGCGATGCACCAAATAAAAGCGGGCAGCCCAAGGCATTAAATTCATCAAGTTTGGCAATTAATTCGATATTATGTTCAAGGGTTTTGCCAAAACCAATTCCAACATCAAGAATGATTTTATTACGCTTGATGCCCGCATGAATTGCCTGCCCCATTTTTTGCGATAAAAACGCCAAAACATCGCCAATTACATCACGGTAAAATGGGCTATCTTGCATGGTTTCGGGAATGCCTTGATAATGCATAATCACCACATTCATATCAAGCTGTGCGGCAATTTGCATTGAATCGGGCGCATAAGTTAGGGCGGAAACATCATTCCAAATATTGGCACCCGCTTCTTTTGCAAGTTGTGCAATTTGCGGTTTGCGCGTGTCAATTGAAATTAGAATATCTGATTTTTCACGCAAAGCTTTGATAAGTGGAATTGTGCGCGCGATTTCGGTTTCAATATCAACTTCTTTGGCGCCGGGGCGTGTGCTTTCGCCGCCAATGTCAATTATATCTGCGCCATCGTCAATTAATTGCAATGCGTGATTAAGGGCAATTTCACCACTAACAAAACGACCCCCGTCAGAAAAACTGTCGGGGGTTGTGTTGACTATGCCCATAATTAAAGGGTTTGTATTAACACTCATAATTATGCAGGCATTGGATCTGGCATTGGGCCGTTTTTAGAAATTGTCGGAATTGACGGTGTTGGGGTATTATCATCCTTGGTTTCTTCGCGGATGACTTTTTCACCCTTCATAATGCCAAGGATTTCATCACCAGTTAGGGTTTCAAACTCAAGCAATGCTTTGGCAACATTTTCCCATTCAGTTTTCTTTTCAGAAAGAATGCGGCGCGCCGTTGCCTCGCCATCTTCAATAAGTTTGCGAACTTCTTCGTCGATTAATTGCGCAGTTTCAGGGGAAATATTCACCGATTGGGCAACCGAATGACCAAGGAAAACTTCCTGCTCATTGCTTTGATAGCGAACACGGCCAAGTTTTTCCGACATACCCCATTCCATAACCATAGAGCGGGCTAGGCGGGTTGCCATTTGAATGTCGCCCGTTGCGCCATTGGTCACTTTTTCAGGGCCAGAATGTAAAAGCTCTGCTTCACGACCACCAAAAAGGATGGCCAGGCGTGAAATGCACCATTCGCGCGTGGTTGAATATCTGTCACCTTCTGGCAAAGACATAACCATACCCAAAGCACGACCGCGCGGAACAATTGTGGCTTTATGAATTGGGTCAGAACCCGGAACAGAAACCGAAACCACGGCATGACCAGCTTCGTGATATGCCGTATTTTCTTTTTCCTCGGCACTCATTGCCATAGTTTTGCGTTCAACGCCCATCATTACTTTGTCTTTGGCGTCTTCAAACTCTTTCATTGTTACAAGGCGCATACCACGGCGTGCCGCCAATAATGCCGCCTCATTAACAAGGTTCATTAAATCCGCACCAGAGAAACCAGGTGTGCCGCGTGCAATAGTTTTTGCATCAACATCAGATGCCAAAGGCGTTTTTTTCATATGCACAAGCAAGATTTTCTCGCGCCCATTAATGTCAGGAAGGCCAACAACCACTTGGCGGTCAAAACGACCAGGGCGAAGCAATGCGGGGTCAAGAACATCGGGGCGGTTGGTTGCCGCGATAATGATAATGCCTTCATTGGCTTCAAAGCCGTCCATTTCAACCAATAATTGGTTCAAAGTCTGCTCACGCTCATCATTGCCGCCGCCAAGACCTGCACCGCGATGGCGACCTACTGCGTCAATCTCGTCGATGAAGATAATGCATGGGGCATTCTTTTTGGCTTGTTCAAACATGTCACGAACACGGCTTGCACCGACGCCCACGAACATTTCAACGAAATCAGAACCTGAAATTGTGAAAAATGGCACATTTGCTTCACCTGCAACCGCGCGCGCAGTTAAGGTTTTACCTGTTCCTGGTGGGCCAACAAGTAGTGCGCCTTTGGGAATTTTGCCGCCAAGGCGTTGGAATTTTTGTGGATCTTTTAGGAAATCAACGATTTCTTGCAATTCTTCGCGCGCTTCATCAATGCCTGCAACATCTTCAAATGTTACGCGGCCTTTGCTTTCGCTAAGAAGTTTGGCTTTTGATTTGCCAAAACCCATTGCGCCGCCGCCTTTGCCACCAGACATTTGGCGCATAAGCAAGAACCAAACCCCAAGGAATAAAAGGAATGGTAAAACCGAAGAAATGATTTGCATCAAAATGCTTGGGCGCCCCGCACCTTTTTCAACAGAAAATTGAACACCGCTTTTTAAAAGCACGTCAGTTACATTTTCCTTGCTTGGAATAACCGAAGTATAGGGTGAGCCATCTTTCTTTTCGCCGCGAACCATATCGTCAACTAAAACGGCATTTTTGATATTTCCTGCCTGCGCCTCAGCAACAAGGGAAGAATATGCCAAAGCTGTCGGAACAGGGCCAGTGGGCGGGCGTTTCGACAGTGTAAAAACAACAATTAGTGAAAGGGCCAAAAACCCCCAAATCATAAGGTCGCGTAATTTCATTTCCAACTCATTTGCACAATAATCTGTGCTTAAATAATAGATAGGTCAATTAAACAAGAAAAAAAGATGTTCGATTGTGTTTTTTTGGACTGATTACATCCAATTTGAACTTATTAGGCGATATTATCACCAAATTGGTTAAATCGAACCAAAAAAGCTGTATTTAATTGTTCATTATTCTGCTTTAAAATTATGTTTTTTTGATGATGTCGAGGCTTTGCAATTTCAAAAATGATGTTTTGTTTTTTCTTCTTAATCAAAATATTGGCAAGGCTTTGTGTTTTATATGTTTCCTGCTTGATGTTTTTGATTAGGTTTTCGATTTTTTGCGCTTCAATTGGGTGGTTTTTGAACGCCATAATTTCCAAAATGCGACCAATAATATGGCTTTGAAAAATTAGTGGCAAGGCATGAAATTTATCAAAATTAATCGAAATATTGCCATTATTAAATGTCGAATTATTTTTAATAAATTCAAAGCCAATCTTATCCAAATCTGCACGAATTGATTTTGCCTGATTGGCAATTTGTAAAATTGAATTTTCGTTTATTTTTGTATTTGCAATTAATTTTCGAATGAAAACACGGCTATATTTTTGATTTTCATTGGCGGGGTCGTCAAAATATTCAATATTATTTTTATTCAAAAAATCACGCAATTCGTTGCGCTTAACGTGCATTAGTGGACGAAGGAAAAGTGCCTGATGGCTAAATTCATTGGTAAGTTTGATTTCATCAATTCCGCCAATTCCATATAAATTACTATTACGTGACATACGGAAAATTACGGTTTCAATCTGGTCATCAAAATTGTGACCAAGCAATATGCCTTTTGCCCCAATTTCATGTGTATATTGGGTTAAAAGATTAAAACGCGCAATTCGTGCATTCTCTTGAATTGGTGCAATGATTTTATTTTCAGGCTTTAGAATTATAGAAGTCAGCCCAATTTTTTCAATTCTTTGCTTTGCACTTTGCGCAACTTGCGCCGAATTATCGGCAATGCCATGATCAATGATACAGGTTTCAAAAATTATATTAGGATTTGATTTGGCATAATCAAAGCATAACTTGGCAAGCGCCAAACTATCGCCGCCGCCAGAAACCGCACTT
>JAPUEP010000212.1:0-38780 GCA_027492515.1 Hyphomonadaceae bacterium | reverse complement strand
CCAAAAGATTTTTGATAAATATCAAGTTTTGAATTGAATTCATTCCTGAAGGTTTCAAAATCTGGCATTTACGGGCAATTACCTTTGGCAAATTCATCCTGCGCACGTGCTTTTAATGCAGGGCTTGGTGCTTTTGCAAGTGATGTGTAGGCTTTTAAGGCTTTACACCTTTGGTCAGGCACATCCATCTCGCGATAAGTGGAGGCAAGACGTATCAAAATATCGGGAACGCGCGGCCCTTCTTTATTTAGTTTTAGATAATCAATATAGGTTTTGGTGGCATCAAGCCATTCGTCTTGAACAAAATAAGTTTCGCCCAATAGCCATCTTGCTTCTGCGGCCTCTGGTGCATCCTTATGGTTTTCAAGCAATGATTTTAAATTGTTTGAAGCAGTGTCAAGGTCGCTATTTTGTATCGCAAGACGCGCATTGGCAAGATATGCAGGCGCCGCCAAAACTGGCTTTTTAATTGGCGCAATTGGCGCAGTAATCGGCGCACTAACAGGGGCAGGTGGTGGCACAACAACTGCCGCAACTTTTTCAGGGGCAATCTTTTTGGTATTTGAAAGCGAACTTGTAATTGGCGCCGCAGGTTTTTTTGCCGCGCTTACAATTGGTGCGCTTACACTTGGGGTGGTAATAGTTGGTGCAGGCGCAGGTGCTGGCGTAATCGCAGCTTCAGTTTTTGGGGCTTCAATTTTTGCAGCTTCTTGAATTGGCGCTTCATCTTTTGCTGCTGCATCAGTTTCAGGTTTTTCAGCTGCAATCATTTTTGCGTTATTTTCATCAATAATTTTTGCAAGTCTTTGGTTTTCACCTTTTTGTGTCGCCAAATCAGCTTCCAAACGCTCTATCCTATCGGTAAGGGTGCGGATTTGCACTTCCATTTCATCAAGGCGCGTTAATGCGCGTGATGCGGTGGTTTCTGCGGCGGCAGTAATTGGTGCGTTTTGCGCATTAACATTCGCGCCCAAACCAGTGAATAATAATGGCGTGATAAGGATATTTAATTGCAAAAATTTACGCAAATTCATTGTGAAAATCCTTTACTATTGGATTTTTGTTTGTGCGTTACGATTAACCGCCCAGCCATCATTTGATGGGCGCGCATCAAGCGGGCGCTCTTTACCATAAGAAACAGTTGAAATTTGGGAAGAATTCACCCCAAGGCTTACAAGATAATCACGTGCGCTATTGGCGCGTCTTGCACCAAGGGCAATATTATATTCGCGGGTTCCACGTTCATCACAATTGCCCGCAATTAATACTTTGGCATTTGGGCGCGACATAATGAAATTTGCCTGTTTTGCCAAAATCTCACGTGCTTTTGCCGTAAGGATATATGAATCAGTTTCAAAATAAACCCTGTCACCAATATCAATAATGCTTATTCTTGAGCGTGATGATGCTTCTTCAAAGCCTTTGTTAGAACCTGTTGCATAATCCATTCCCGTACTTGCAGATGCATCAACATTTGCCGATGTAATTGGGGCAGGTGGCGGTGCAGACATTTCAAGTGGTTGCGCTTCATTATTTGAAGCAACAATTGGTGCAGATGCGTTTTTGTCAACTTTTGTTGCGCAAGCGCCAAGCGCCAATAATGGCAAGACCCCCATAATAGTGAGAAATTTAGCGTTTTTCATTTTGCTTTCCTATTCTAACATTGGTGACCATGTTGGGTCAGAACTATAAGAATTATTTGTCAATTTTCTAAGGTTTGAACCATCAATATCGATTGTCCATAATGCAGGTTGGCTTCCGGGGCTATCTTCTTTTTCGAAAATTATTGCCTTGCCATTTGGTGAAAAACTTGGCCCTTCAACTAGATACGCAGTGGTAAGGATTTTTTCGCCGCTGCCATCGCTTTTCATGATGCCAATTTGGAATTGACCATTAATTTGTTTGGTAAAGGCGATTAAATCACCATTACTTGCCCATACGGGTGTTGAATATTGCCCTTGCCCAAAGCTTATACGCCTTGAATTTGAGCCATCGCTATTCATTTTATAAATTTGCGGGCTTCCTGATCTATCGGAAGTGAAAACTATTTGCTTTTGATCTGCCGAAAATGCAGGTGATGTGTCGATTGATGCATCCGAAGTCAGCTTTTGCAAGCCACCATTTTTAAGGTTTTTTGCCCAAATATCGATATTACCGTTACTTTCAGAAGAAAAAACAATTGACTGCCCATCGGGGGAGAAGCGCGGCGCAAAAACCATATTGCCAACCCCTGTTATTGCTTCTTTACGCCCAGTTTCAATATCAAAAACCCAAAGGCGAATACCATTATCGGTCAAGGCGGAATATACAATTTGTTGGCCAGTCGCGTTAAAGCGTGGGTTTAAAATCATTTCGCTGCCATCGGTAAGATAACTTGGATTTGCGCCATCTTGATCCATAAGGGCAAGGCGTTTTACGCGATTTGTTTTAGGGCCACTTTCGGAAACATAGACCACACGACTATCAAACATACCGCTATTGCCTGTAAGGCGCTTATAAATTGCATCGGCAATTTTATGGGCGATACGACGCCAATTCTCATCGGTTGACGAAAATTCAAGGCCCAAAGTTTGGCTTTCGCCATAAATATCCCAAAGCCTAAATTCGACTTTTAAGATATTTTTGCTTTGTGCGCCGCCGCCAATTACCAATGCTTCGGTATTAATGGCGCGCCAATCGGCAAATTTTGGCGTAAGATTTACATCATAATTTTTTGAAATAAAGCTTTTTGGATCTTGGATATTGAATAATCCACTGCGGTCTAAATCGCTTCTTACAACGCTAGCAATATCGGCGCCTTTTGGGCCGCCAAAATCGGCAATTGCAATTGGCATAAGTTTCTTTTGCCCTTCGGTGACATTAACCACCAATTGCGCATTTGCTTCGGTAAAGCAAAACACAAGACCGATTAAAACTAATGCAATAGATTTCAATAATTTCATTTTATATTTTCTTCAAAATTGTAATCGTTAAATATGAAACTTGGCTATTTTGAGGCGTAAATCTTAAATATTCATAATTAATGTCTTAATTTTTGCGGGTCAAAGCGGAAAGTGAAATTTTGCCATTCGGCATATCTATCAGGTGGCAAAACATAGGGTGCGCATTGTTTGGTTGCGCGAATTGCATTGTCGATTGCAACTAATAAAGATGCACTAGCACCTGATTTTGAATTTGGGTAAATTAGTTTTGGAACACGCATTAAAGTTCCATTTTCATTTAGTTCAATTTGCAATTCAACCAAAAGGCTTTGTTTATCCGATAAATCGGCAGGTTCAACCCAACATCTTTTAACTTGGTCACGCAAAACATTTTCAAGACCTGATTGAAGCTTTTTACCTGCACCTTGACCTTGCCCTTTTGAGGTTTGACCAGATGAAGTAAGCTTTGGCGCATTTTTAACGCCCGAATTGACGCCCGATGATGATTTTTGCGCAGCAGGAATGTCAAAGCGATAATCAATATTATCATTTTGTATTGGTGCTTTGCTAATTGTTTTCTGCGGCGCAGTAATCGCCTTTTTTATTGGTGTTTGTGGTTGCGGTGTCGGCGTTGGTGCTTTTTGAATTGGCGCAGGTTTTGGCGTTGGAATTGTTGGCGCGGGTTTTGGTTGTGGCTTTGAAATTAAAGCTTTCAAAGCCTCCAAAGGTTTTGGGGCGCTGGTTTCAATCGGTTTTGGTGCTTGTTGAATAATCGGTTCACTTGGCGGCGGCGGCGGTGGGGCGATTTCACTTGCTTGTGATTGGGGGGTATTTGTGCTTTCTTCTTGTGATAATTGGTTTTGTTGATCCGCCATTTGCGCAGAATTGCCAATATCTTGTGCATTTTCTGCAATGATATCAACCGAAATCGATGGGTCAGGATTTATTATCTTATTGGTTTTCCATGTGAAAATAGCGGCCATAAATAATAATCCATGCAGGCCGATTGAAATTATCCAAGAATTTAATTCTTTCAATCTCATTTTGTAATTGGATCAGTGACCAAACCTAAATTGCGATAACCAGCCGCATTAACACGCGCCATTACTTGCATGACTTTTCCATAGGCTGCCTCACCATCGGCGCGAATGAATATGCGCCTTTCGAATGAAGAACCTGCGATTGCCTGAATTTGTGGCAATAAATTATCAAATTGGGTTTCGCTTTTTTGAAGGAAAATGCGCCCATCATTTAATACTGTAATGCTTATTGGCTCTTGATCATTGGGTAATGATTTGGCCTCTGTCTTTGGTAAATCAACAGGAACGCCAACGGTTAATAATGGCGCGGCAACCATAAAGATAATCAAAAGCACCAATGTAACGTCAACAAATGGTGTAACGTTAATTTCGCCCATAAGGCGGCGGCGACGTTTGCCGTGACGGGTTCTAAGGCCGCCCGCCATTATTGCGCACCATCATAGAATTTGCGTGATGCACGGGCGATTACATCATCAACCAATGCCTCAATACGCGTTGCATATCTATCAATTGAGCCAGTCAACCAATTGTAAAAAATTACCGCAGGAATAGCGGCAACAAGACCCATCGCGGTTGCAAACAAAGCCTCGGCAATACCAGGGGCAACAACGGCAAGATTTGTATCATGAGAAGCCGCGATAGAGCGGAATGAATTCATAATGCCCCAAACCGTACCAAAAAGGCCGATAAAGGTTGCAGAAGAACCAATTGTTGCCAAAACCCCAAGGCCGCGTTCAGCTTTTGAAAGTTCGCGCGTGGTTTGCGCACTCATGACGCGCTCCATGCGTTCAATCGCAAGGCTTGCGGCACCTTCATTCATTGCGCCAGTTCGGCGTGCCGCGCGTGCCTCATTAAGGCCAATTGCAATAATGCGTGCGGTTGCATCGCCCTTTTTGCTTAATTCCTCAATAATCTCATTAGAGCGCCCATCAGCAAGCGCGTTTTCAACAAGGCGCGCACCATTTTCAAGGCGTCTAACACCAAATGCCTTATCAACCATCACCGCCCATGACCAAACCGAAGTAAGTGCAAGGCCAATCATGACAGTTTTTACGATTATATCGGCACGCATAAAAAGTGCGACGAATGAGAATTGATCCATTTTAAAACCTTTAAATTGCGTCTGATATTTATCTAATAATAAATTAGGGCGTGTTTGTGGCAATTATGGTTAAAAAAATGTTTCCAAACCCTTAAAACTCTGTAATTGAGTTTGAATTTTATGGGTTTTGTTTGATATTAACCCTCTAAATCAATATCAAGAATGGCCATTTCGAAAATATATGATGTTTCGCCTTCGTCTTCGTCAATATATACAAGGCCAAGGAAGTCATCGCCTTTATAGACTTCAACGGAATCATCATTACCTTTGCGGGCTTTAAGTTTTAATTCGTTGCCGCCAAAAGTTTTGTTTAAATGCGCTTCTACTTTTTTCCAATCAGGATTGCTCATAATAATCTCCATACGGCCTTGTATATGGCTTTTAATTAAAGTGAAAGCTATATTGTGCGCAAATTTGGGAAAGCTTTCTCCTTACCCAAAATTGGGGAAGGTGGCACGGGCATAGCCCGTGACGGAAGGGGTTTTCTACTACGTTAGTTAAGTGACTGAAGCGTTTTCAACCCCTTCAGTCACGCTTCGCGTGCCAGCTTCCCCATTCATGGGGAAGCAGAAAGTATGCTAGCTTAAGCAAGTCTTCCATGGCAATGTTTGAATTTCTTACCACTTCCACACGGACAGTCACCATTGCGTGGGGTTTCAAGCCATGCGCGTGGCATTGGGCCTTCGGCAGAATGAACCAAATCATCTTGGGTATCGCCCATTTCATCCAAGCCAGTTTCAGGGTTTGGATGGCTTGCAAATAATTGTGGGTTTGATTTGAAACCATCGCCAATATTTGCGCCCATATCCTGTGCATTAAATTGCATGACTTCAGGTTGCGGCTCTGGCTGGTTCATAACCTGAATGTTTTGAAGGATTTTTGTAACGTCATTACGCATTTCATCGCGCATAACTTGGAATAATGTAAAGCCTTCAGTTTTATATTCAATCAATGGGTCGCGCTGACCATAGCCACGAAGGTGGATAACTGAACGCAAATGATCAACCGTAACCAAATGCTCACGCCATTTGTGGTCAATTGTACGAAGAAGGATTTCTTTTTCAACTTCGCGCGCTTTTGCATCGCCAATTAATGAAACTTTTTCATTCCATAAATCATCGGCAGCTTTGGTGATTTGCGCACGAATATCTTTGTCATCAATACCTTCGGCGGCAATCATTTCATGAATAGGAAGGTCAATCGCAAGAACTTCTTTTACTGCATCATGTAAACCATCTGCATCCCATTGCTCTGGAAGAAGTTTTGCAGGCATGAAACGATCACAAATTTCATCAATCGTATCAAGGCGCATATTATCAATAGTTTCAGAAACATCTTCATCGCGCATAAATTCTTTACGCTCTTCAAAGATTTGCTTACGCTGATCATTGATAACATCATCATATTTCAAAAGGTTTTTGCGGATTTCGAAATTGCGCGCTTCAACACGTTTTTGTGCAATTTCCATCGCTTTATTCATCATACGCTCTTCGATTGGTTCATCTTCGTCAAGCTTCATCGCGCTCATGATGTTTTTAAATCTGTCGCCGCCAAAGATACGTAATAAATCATCTTCTGCAGATAAATAGAAGCGCGAACGACCAGGGTCACCTTGACGACCAGTACGACCGCGAAGCTGATTATCGATACGGCGGCTTTCATGACGCTCCGTACCCAAAACGTATAGGCCACCTAATTCAAGCGATTTTTGTTTTGCCGCTTCAATTTCAGGCAGGATTTCAGATTTTAATTTTTCAATTTCATCAGGGGTCATTGCGCGGCCCCATGCAGCCTCACGCTCACGTTGTTTTTTGTGAAGGCGCATTTCAAAATTACCGCCAAGCTGAATATCAGTACCACGGCCCGCCATATTTGTGGCGATTGTTACTGCACCTGGAACACCCGCGTCCGCAATAATTTCCGCCTCTGTTTCATGATAGCGGGCATTAAGAACATTGTGCGGAATGCCTTGGGCTTTTAGAAGTTCTGAAATTTCTTCTGATTTTTCAATTGATGCAGTACCAACCAAAATCGGTTGACCCAATGTATGGGTTGCCACAACATCTTTAACAATTGCACGGTGTTTTGCCGCCTCTGTTTGATAAACAAGGTCGTTATCATCAATACGTTGAACAGGGCGATTGGTTGGGATTTCAATAACTTGAAGATTGTAAATGCCTTCAAATTCTGCCGCCTCTGTTTGTGCAGTACCAGTCATGCCCGCAAGTTTTTCATAGAGGCGGAAATAATTTTGGAATGTGATTGATGCCAAAGTTTGGTTTTCAGGTTCAATATTAACTTGTTCCTTGGCTTCAATGGCTTGGTGAAGACCTTCTGAAAGCCTACGACCTGTCATCATGCGGCCTGTGAATTCGTCAATAAGAACAACTTCGCTATCATTTACGATATAATCTTTATCGCGCTGATAAAGCACATGGGCGCGAAGTGCCTGATTGGCATGGTGAACGATTGAAGTATTGGCGATTTCATAAAGCGAGCCTTCCAAAAGACCTGCTTCTTGCAATAATTCTTCAATGTGTTCAGAGCCGCGTTCAGTGAATACGGCTGATTTTTGCTTTTCATCATGCTCGAAATCTTCTTTATCGAGTGAATAGATAAGCGCATCAACTTTACGATAAAGGTCAGATTTATCATCGGTTGGGCCTGAAATAATCAATGGCGTACGCGCTTCATCAATAAGGATTGAATCCACCTCATCGACAATTGCGAAATTGTGTCCGCGTTGGCTCATTTCATCAAGTGAATATTTTAGATTATCGCGAAGATAATCAAAGCCCAATTCATTATTGGTCGCATATGTAATGTCTTTTGCATATTCTTGACGGCGCACATAATCCTCAAGCCCTGGAACAATAATACCAGTTTCCATTCCAAGGAAGCCGTAAACCTGCCCCATCCATGTGGCGTCACGTTTTGCCAAATAATCATTCACGGTTACAACATGCGCGCCTTTTCCAGTAAGGGCATTAAGATAAACAGGGGCAGTTGCCACCAAGGTTTTACCTTCACCAGTTCGCATTTCAGCAATCGCGCCAGAATTAAGAACCATACCGCCCACAAGCTGCACATCATAATGGCGTTGCCCCAAAGTTCTAAAGGCTGCCTCACGGACTACTGCGAATGCCTCGTCCATGATATCGTCAAGTTTTGCGCCTTGCGCCAATTTCTCTTTGAAATATCCAGTTTTTGCCGCAAGTTCGGCATCAGATAATTTTTTAAGCCCTGCTTCTAAAGGTGTAATACGTTGTTCAACGCGTTGTAAAAGTGATTTCACCTTGCGGTCATTAGAAGTGCCAAAGATTTTTTTAATTGCATTTAACATATTTTGAACTTTGCGAAAAATTTATCAAAGCGCTAATGCCCCGATTGCATGAATTTTGCAATCTTTGCAGCGCGCCAAAAACTTATGATGTGCAATTAGGAATGAAAGCGGCTTTAGTCAACGATTTGGCAAGTCAGCTTACTGTTTTGCGCATAGTTTTTATGCAAAAAAGCGACATATTTTGCCATAAAATCGATATTGGCGCTAAAAATGTTTGAAATCTTGATTTTTTTCGATAATTGGGGGGCATGAAACAACTTGCTATTTCGCCTTTGGCGCCCGCTTCATTTCCTGTGCTTCCTAATATTGCTGGCATGAAAGCTGCAACCTATTCGCTTGGAATGTATAAATCGGTGCGCGATGATTTACTTGTTGTAAGTTTTGAAGATGGCGCATCTGTCGGCGGTGCTTTGACAAAATCCAACACGCGCTCTTGCGATGTTGAATGGTGCGCCAATGCATTAAAGGCGGGCGTTGCAAAAGGGCTTGTGGTCAATGCGGGCAATTCCAATGCGTTTACTGGCGCGGCGGGCATTGCAAAAAATGATGCAACTTTGGCAAAATTTTGCGCACTATCAGGTGCAAAGCCTGAAAATATATTTTTATCGGCAACAGGGGTTATTGGCGTTCCAGTTGCATTGGATTTAATATCTTCAAAACTTGATGCGATTTGGCCGAATTTGGATACACCTAATTGGGAAAAACTTGCCAAAGCGATTGCCACAACTGATACTTTCATAAAAGGTTTTGGCAAAACAATTGAAATTGACGGGCAAAAAATAAATATTGCTGGCATTGCCAAAGGTTCGGGCATGATTGCGCCAAATATGGCGACAATGCTGGTCTATATTTTTACCGATGCCAAAATTTCATCATCACTTTTGCAAAATATGGTTTCACAATATGTCGAAACCACATTTAACGCGATTACAGTTGATTCAGATACCTCAACATCTGACACATTATTGGTTTTTGCGACCAATAAAGCAGGCAATGAAATCATTGAAAATAGCGCACAAGCGGGCATTTTTGCCGATGTGCTAAATGAATGTATGCTTGATTTGGCACTACAAGTTGTAAAAGACGGCGAGGGCGCACAAAAATTCATCGAGGTTAAGGTTGATGGCGCGGTTTCGAAAAATTCGGCGAAAATTATTGCAATGGCAATTGCCAATTCACCACTTGTAAAAACCGCAATCGCGGGCGGCGATGCCAATTGGGGCAGGGTGGCAATGGCAGTTGGTAAATGCCTTGAACCAATAAATGCCGATAAATTGTCAATAAAATTCTGTGGTCAATGGGTTGCCAAAGATGGTGGCGCGGCAATTTATGATGAAAATGAAATCAATAAATTAATGGCGGGCACAAATATTGAAATTATGGTTGATGTTGGCATGGGCAATGGCAAATTCACCGCCTATACGTGCGATTTAACACATGGCTATATTAGCATTAACGGCGATTATAGAAGTTAATGACCAAAAAACTTTTACTTGTTGCGGCTGTTGCCATGATTGATAATCAAAACCGCGTTTTGATGGCAAAAAGGCCAATGGGTAAGGAATATGGCGGCTATTGGGAATTTCCAGGCGGTAAAGTTGAAAGTGGTGAGATGCCAGAGGCGGCGCTTATTCGCGAACTTAACGAAGAATTGGGAATAATCGCCAAAGAAGAAGATTTAAAGCCAATTTGCTTTGCATCCCATAATTATCCAAATTTCCATATTCTTATGCCCTTATGGGAATTAAAAAAATGGGATGGCGTGCCGCGCGCCCTTGAGGGTCAAGAGCTTAAATTCTGTACAATTGAGGAAATATGCAATCTCAAAGTGCCACCCGCCGATATTTCATTAATTGAGTTTTTAAAGAATTATTTGCAATAAAGACGCCATTTTCGCTTTAATTTTCACACCAAAGCCGCTAAGTCACACGCAACAATTGGAGTGGGCAGATGCGGTTTTTAGTAATTGGTGGCGGTGGTCGTGAACATGCATTGGTTTGGCGGCTTTCTAAATCAGCAAATGTTGAATATTTGCTTTGCGCCCCTGGTAATCCTGGCATTGCGCAGATTGCAAAATGCGCACCTGTTGCCTCCGATGATATTGATGGCCTTATCAAACTTGCCCAAGATGAGAAAATTGATTTGGTGGTTGTTGGCCCTGAAATTCCGCTTTCAATGGGTTTGGCGGATAGGTTACGCGCATTAAATATCGCAACTTTTGGCCCATCCCAAGCCGCCGCACAGCTTGAAAGTTCAAAAGCATTTTCAAAAGATTTTATGGCGCGCCATAATATTCCAACCGCAAAATACGGCGTTTTTACGGATATTGAGGATGCAAGTGAATTCATAATGTCGCTTTCCGCACCTTATGTTTTGAAAGCATCAGGCCTTGCGGCAGGTAAGGGGGTAATTATTGCACCCGATTTACCAAGCGCATTAACTGAGCTTGATGAAATGCTTTCAGGCAAATTTGGCGATGCATCAAATGAAGTTGTAATCGAAGAATTTATGCAAGGCGAAGAAGCAAGTTTCTTTGTGCTTTGTAATGAAAATACCGCCATTGCACTGCCGGTTTGCCAAGATCACAAACGCGCTTTTGATGATGATAAAGGGCCCAATACAGGTGGTATGGGCGCTTATGCGCCAAGTAGTTTGGTTGATGATAAAGTGCATGAAATCGTAATGCGCGATATTGTTATGCCAACAATTGAAGGCATGAAAAAAGAAAACAACCCATATAATGGGGTTTTATATGTCGGCCTTATGATTGAAAATGGCAATCCGCGCGTTGTTGAATATAATTGTCGTTTTGGCGACCCTGAATGTCAAATTTTGATGCAATTCTTGGGCGATGACTTTGCCCAATGCTTGTTTGATATTGCCACTGAAAAAAATGCCAAACTATCAATTAATCCCGCGATAAAAAGCGCGGCAACAATTGTTATGGCTGCCAATGGCTATCCTGATGCCTATGAGAAAAATGGCATTATTGAAGGCTTGGATAAAGCCAATGATGAAAACACAATGGTTTTTCATGCGGGTACAAAATTGGATGAAGGCAATATTTTGCGCGCTAATGGCGGGCGGGTTTTGAATGTAACTTCTTGTGGGCCTGATTTGCAAAAAACGCTTGATTATGCATATTCTGCGATTGGAAAAATCAATGCGCCATCTTTATTTTACCGCAAAGATATTGGGCAAAAAGAATTGAAACGGAAAAGCTAAATTGACAATTAAATGCTATCAATCCAAATCGCCCGATAAAATCCTTGAAGGTATTGAGAATATCCAAAATCTTGATAATCTTTGGATTGATATAATTGCCCCAACAAAAGAAGAAGAAAAAGCGGTTGAGACGCGCTTTGGCATTGATATTATAAATGAATATGAAATGCGCGCCCTTGAAGATTCTTCGCGTTTTTATGAAGAAGACGGGCATATTTATCTTGGGGTTTCAATTCCATCACGCCTTACAAAAACCCCTGAAAATCAGATTGGTCATAAAAGATCGTATCTTGGTTTTGTTTTAACACCGCGAACTTTAATAAGTTTTCACGAAACACCATTGCGTGCCCTTGAGGTTGGGAAAAATCGCGCTTCAACCCGAATAATCGGCGCAAAAACGGCAAATGATGCGCTTTTATTAATCATTGAAGCGATTATAGAGCGCCAATCTGAATTATTGGCGCGCATTGGTATTGAACTTGATGTGGTTTCACTTCCTGCAATTGCCGATAGGCGAATTTTGAAGGCCGAACCAAGATTGCGCAAACTTGGTGCATTGGGTGCAAACCTTGCGCTTTCGCGTGATTGCTTGGTTGATTTGGGGCGCGCGATTAATTTTCTTTTGCAAAAAGCAACTGAACATAATTTGGATGCCAAAAAACTTAAAAGCTTTTTATTGGATATTTCAACTTTACAAAGGCAATGTGAAGCGCAATCAAATGATTTGACCTTCCTTTTGGATGCAACATTAGGTCTTGTGGGCGCACGCCAATCGCGGGCATTGAATTTTATGGCGGTGGTAACTTTGCTTTTTGCCCCTGCGACTTTGATTTCATCAATTTTTGGTATGAATTTTGGGCATTGGGATTTTCTTAATACGCCGCATGGTTTGCAATATGCATTGCTTGCAATGGGTGGTTCGGCAATTTTAGTTTTGGCAATTGCCAAATATGCGCGTCTGTTCTAAATCCATTTCGATTAAATCGAAATGGATTTAGTTTCTTTTTTATCGCGTTTCTTATCCAAAAACCGCTTCACACTTTTTGGGAAACGCTCTAGTTTCGTTCTATGAACACGATTCTTTGTGCAAATTATAATTCGCCAATTGGCGCTTTAAGCCTTTTATTTGATACAAATGGCGTGATTTATGCTTTGCATTTTGGTGAAAGCCGGTTTGATTTGCCAAAATCACTTATAGGTAAAGAAATCGAATTAGTACAAAGCCAATTAATTCCCATAATCAAAAATGCATTGGATGAATATTTCAAAGGTTCAAAAAATGCGTTTGATGATTTGCAATTAATCTATGAAGGCACGGCATTCCAAAAAGCATCATGGGATGAATTACGAAAAATCCCATATGGCGAAACCAGTTCCTATCAAGAACAATGCACACGCGCCAATTCACCAAAAGCATTACGTGCGGTCGGTCAAGCCAACAACAAAAACCCAATCGCAATAATAATCCCCTGCCATCGCGTAATCGGTAAAAACGGCGCAATGACAGGCTTTGGCGGCGGCATAGACACAAAAGTAAAACTATTAGAATTAGAACAAAAAAACAATTTTCAATTATATTAGCCCGTGATGAGCCCCAAAAAGTTGCAGACTTTTGGGAAAAGGCGAAGAACCAAAATTTGCAATAGCAAATTTTCAAAAAACAATGCCGTTAAAAAATAAAAACCACGCTTTTTATTTTTTAATGTCCGCTTAAATCCAAGTTTCTGAGTGACGAGCGAAGCGAGGAGGGTGGAAACTTGCCCCTACCTCTCATACCCACCCCAATTTGGAACTTCTGCTTCTAATTGGGCGACTTGTGAAAAATCTTCCCAGCACATTGCAACCAAATTATGGGTATAATTATTTTTAGTTTTTCGTTTTTTGCCACAAATACGCGCACCCAAATCTTCACAAAAGCGAATGCCAATATCATTAGCTTCATGAACCCATGCACCGCCTGTGAAAAGCCCACGGCTTATAAGCCAACGCGCATTGGCAAGCATCAAAGCCTTACCAAGGCCATAACCTTGATGTTCTGGATCAACATGAAGCAAGAAGATTTCGCCATCACCCAAAGTTTTCGCCGAACGGGTTTTCGCCGCGCCCGCAATTGAAAAGCCAGTAATTGACCTATCTTCATTTTCAATGATGAAAATTGATTTATCGGAATCGGCAATTTGCTCGACAAATTCGTTGCGAAATTTCTTTATCGCTTTTTGAATGTTTATTTCTTCAAGCGATTCAGGGGGGATGATTGATTGGTAAGTATCATGCATACAATTGCAATAGCAGACCGCAAGACCTTCTATATCATTGATATTTGCATTTCTTAAAACAAATTTCATGGCTCATTGTCCGCAATATGTGAAGAATAAGCAAGTGCATTTTGCTTATAATACACAATAATTAATAATTTGGGGTGATTTGCGAAGGTTTCCCCCTTGTTGTCGCCCTTTCTGTGCAACTAAGTCTGTTAATACTGTGGAACAATCGTGGTCCAATATCCCATGCGTGATTTTTGGACGAAAATGGCAATTTTCACTATCAAAAAAGCGCGCGCCATTTACAACTGCCCCGCCCTTTTTATCATAAGCGCCAAAAATAACATGTTCGATACGCGCAAATGAAATTGCCCCCGCGCACATTGTGCATGGTTCAAGGGTTACATAAAGGCGCAAATTCGGTTTAGTCCTATAGTTTTCAATTTTCTTTGCAGCGCGGCGAATTGCAATTATTTCGGCATGTGCACTTGGGTCATGTTCATTGATTGGGCAGTTAAAACCTTCGGAAATTATTTCATCATTTTCGTCAACAATTAATGCGCCAATTGGCACTTCGCCAATTTCTTCGGCCTGTTTTGCAAGTTTAATTGCAATAGCCATGAATTGTTCGTGATTTGAATTTTCGGTCATTTACTAAATAAATTTCATTTGCGCCAACCTTTCCTATAGATTATTGCGATTTTGACAATAGTATGGAGATAAAAATGGCAATTAAAAAACTTGGCACCAAATTAGCAATCGCAATTTCAATCGGTGCTCTAAATTGCCAAAATGCCTTCGCTTGGAGTGATCCGGGGCATCAAATTATTGCCGCACTTGCATGGTCATATATGACCCCTGCGGCGCAGGCAAAAGCCCAATCCATACTTGCACAAGATACAGATACACTTACCCAACCAGATTTTGTTTCGCGCTCGGTTTGGGCCGATAAATACCGCGATGCAGGCCGCCCAGATGGTGCATCATACACTGGAACCCGCGAATGGCATTTTGTTGATATTCCACTTTCAACAAGCGGCGATAAGGATTTTGTTGAAACTCAAGAAGAAAAAGTCTGCCCAATTACAGATTTGAAAGGCGGCGTTGCAAGTGTTGGCGCGCCTGCGCAAGATTGTGTGGTAAATAAAATCAATCAATTTGCCGCCGAACTTGCCGACCCAAAAACAAGCGCAGCCGAGCAAGTGTTTGCCCTAAAATTCCTTATCCATTTCGTTGGCGATATTCACCAACCCCTTCATGCATCTGATAATGAAGATCATGGCGGTAATTGCGTTTGGGTTGCACCAACAAGCCACGACCCAATGCGCCTTCATGGATTTTGGGATTATCAGGCCGTAAATCTTTTAACCAAAGGTGCGGGCGCCGCTGATTATGCCAAAATTCTGCATGATGAAATAACCGAACAACAAATCAAAGATTGGCAAACCGACACACCAAAAGATTGGGCTGCCGATTCATTCGAACTTTCAAAAAACGCCGCCTATAACCTTAATACAAATACCCCACATTGCGACGCCGAAAACAAAACCACCCCAATCAAACTAACCCCAGAATACGAAACCACCGCCTCAAACATCTCCAAAGTTCAGATGGAAAAAGCAGGCGTAAGATTGGCGAAAATGTTGAATGAGGTTTTGAAGTAAAAAATAAATGGCGGACATAAGGGGAGAAACTTCGAACCTTTTAGCCGTCGGCCCACCAAGCGCCAAACGGCACTCCGCCGCGAGTGCGGCGCCCCGTCGGAGCGGTGAGCGAATAGCACGAGTGATTAACGAGTGCCGCGAATATAAGCGTGAGATATATAAATGGCGGACAGAGAGGGATTCGAACCCTCGTTAGACTTGCGCCTAAACACGCTTTCCAAGCGTGCGCCTTCAACCACTCGGCCACCTGCCCATCTTTCATTTGCGTTCAAAAAAACTGACGGCAAAGCCGTCACTTTTTTCTTGGCGCCACGCGGGCTGGCTCGCTCAATGCTCGCGGATTTACAGCGTGGTTACGCTTTGGATTGCGTAAAAATAAAAAATGCAAGGTCTGAATAGTGGTAAATTGTTTAAAAGCAAGACGGATTTGCAGGTTTGTGATTTAAACCTTCATATTCATGCAATGGGCCACGTCGTGGTGGGGCCATGTGAATTCTTCGCAGGATTGGATTGCTTTGGGTGCATCGGTTCGAAGGGCATGGCGAAAGCCAAGTTTTTCAAAGAAATTTTCGGCATTATTGGTAAGAAGCCAGATTTTTTTCAAACCAACATCCTTGGCTTCTTGAATAAGGGCTTTTACCAAAATACTACCTGCGCCAGTTTTGCGTAGCGCGCTTCGTATAACAACGGATCTTAAAACTGCATGATTATCATAAATTTCAAGCCCGCCCCAACCAATTCGCGCGCCTGTATCTGTTACTAATTGAAAGAATGTGATTGGGGCACTTAAGACAGTTTCAACAGGAAGCCCTTCGGATAAAAGAATAGTCCGAATATCTGAAAGCTCCCTTTTGGAGACTTTTTGTGCGTTTATTTCCATCCGTCCCTCAATTTTTTTATATTTGAACACTAATTTTTTAATTTGGCAACAAAAATTCAACTTTAGCGTGAATATCGAGCGTTAAACGCGAATATCGAGTACCATTCCTTTTCTAATATTGGTTTTTGGTGCCTCGTCAGGGATTTTTATATTATTGACATTCTGACTTTGCGACGCGCTTTGAACTTCGGTTTGTGGTGTCGCAGATTTCGCGGCGCGTGCTTGTTCAAGTGCTTTTAGGAAAATTTCGCGCCCATTATTAGTGCCATTTGGGCGCGCATTATTGGGAAAAAGATTTGGGCCGATATTATTCATGTTCAAAGCATGATTTGCTTTGATTAATAAAAAGTTTTTATTGTGCTTTTTTCAGTAAATCAGATGCATCTTTTGGCGTAATCGGGCCTTTGTGTTTGTATTTTATAATACCATCCGCGCCCACAATATAAGTTTCAGGAACGCCAGAAAGCCCAAGGCTTGCACCAATGCCACCTTGACGGTCGATAATTATATCTGTGTATGGATTGCCAAGTTCATCAATATAATTGCGGGTTTCTTTTGGGTCGTCGCGATAAGCAACACCGATTAATTTAACCTTGGTTGCGCCCGCCATTTGTAATAATTGCTTATGCTCATCGCGGCAAGGGGCGCACCATGATGCAAAGAAGTTTAATATTAATGGCTGTCCACTTGTATTATCAAAATTAATTGTGCCGCCATCTAATGTGCCGCCTGAAATTGCGGGTAATGGTTTGCCTATAAGCGGGCTTTCATCTTTGGAAACGCGTTTGCCATACATGCCCCAAAGAAACATCGCGCCAATCGCGATAAAAATTGCCAAAGGGATAAAGGCGAATAGATTTAACTTTTTCACTTTTGATTTTCCTTTTGACGCAATTCTTCAAGGGATTTTAAACGCGCATTGGCTTTTTGCGCATTTACAAAACCCATAATTGTAAGGCCAATAATAAGGGCAATTGAAATGCCAAATGCACTAAAGACATAGTCTGCATGACCGCCCATATTTAAAAAATCAGCAAAGTTTGAAAATTGCGGCTTCATACTAATTTTCCAAAGTTAGGCGGGTTTCGATTGATGAAATACGCTTTTTAATAATTTCAGTGCGCAAATTCAAAAGCATCAAAAAACCAAAGAATAACATGAATGCCAAACCATTAAATAATAATGGCTTTAACAAATCAGGGTGAAGGCTTGAACCACCTTTGCGAATAACTGCCGCAGGTTGATGAAGTGTATTCCACCAAACAACCGAATAACGAATAATAACAATATTAACCGAACCCACAAGCGATAAAATTGCCGCCGCTTTCGCAGCTTTTGTTTGATCTGAAATCGCTCCGCGTAATGCCAAATAGCCAAGATAGATAAAGAATAAAACCAAAACCGACGTTAAACGCCCATCCCATTCCCACCATGTCCCCCAAGTCGGGCGCCCCCAAATAGAACCAGTGATAAGGCAAAGCGCGGTAAAGGCCGCGCCAATTTTTGCACCAACAAAGGCCGCAGAATCCGCCAAATTATGACGCCAAACAAGGAAAACAATACTGGCAATCGCCATCATCGCATAGGCGCCCGTTGCCACCCATGCACTTGGCACATGGATAAACATTATGCGCGCGGTTTCCATTTGTTGATAATCGGCAGGGGCATAAACCAATGCCCAAACATAGCCAATCACCAAACTAACAAATGCCAAAATTCCAAAAATCGGCATTGCGATTTTGGAAAAGCGCATAAAGCGTTCAGGATTGGCAAGGAAATTTATCAAACACTTTCCCCATTTGCTTTTTCCCATTCCATTACAGCCTCGGCATCGCGCGGGGTAATATCTGGGTAATTCGGGTTTGCTTTTGATGGGTCAAAATATTTCCAAGAACGGGCGCATTTAACGCCAGTGGCACTAATAAATTCAACACCAACACCTTTGACATCATCAAGTGTGAATACGTCATTTGGCGCATCGCCTTTGATTAAATCAATGCCTGATGTGATGCATAATTCTGCCAAATCTTCATCCCCCAATGCGTTTTCGATTTCGGCATTGTTTAAATAAACTTTTGGTGCGGCCTCTAAAGATGAGCCAATTTCCTTGGCTGCACGTTTTAATTCAAGCGCACCGGTTACTGCTTTACGCAAAGCGCGAAGTTTTTCCATGCGGCTCAAGGTCGCGTCATTTTCCCATTCTTTTGGAATGTCATTCCAAGTTTGGTGGTGAATGCTTGGCAATTCAGGGTAAAGCGTTAGCCATGCTTCTTCGGTAGTGAATGGGCAAATTGGTGCAAGCCAGCCAAGGAAAAGACCAAATAATTCACTTAAAACACTTTGCGCGGCGCGGCGTTTTTTTGAATTTAATGGGTCGCAATAAAGCGTGTCTTTGCGCACATCGACGTAAAATGCCGATAAATCCAAATTCGCAAAATCGGCAATCGCCGATAATGCGCGTTTGAAATCAAAATCGGCATATGCAGCGCGAACTTCTTTATCAACCTCTGCTGCGCGTGCAAAAACCCATTGTTCAAGGAATGGCAAATCAGAATGCGCAACTTTGTTTTCAGGTTTGAAATCTTTGATAGAAGCAAGCATATAGCGAATTGTGTTACGCAATTTGCGATAAGTCTCACTTGCTTGGTCAATCATGGTTTTGCCAAGTGCCAATTCTTGGGTGTAATCGGCGGCGGCAAATAGAACGCGCAAAATCTCAATACCATTTGATTTTGCGATATCTTGTGGCTCCATACCATTGCCCAAAGATTTGGACATTTTACGGCCCTTATCATCAACCGTGAAACCATGTGTGCGAACCGCTTTATATGGTGCAACACCGCGCGTTGCACAGCATTCAAGCAATGAAGATTGGAACCAACCACGATGTTGATCTGTTCCTTCAAGATACATATCGGCAGGGCGCGGAAGTGTGTCACGGGTTTCAAGTGTGAAGGCATGGGTTGAGCCAGAATCAAACCAAACGTCCAAAATATCATGAACTTGTTCATAATCATTGGCATTATATTTATCGCCTAAGAAATCAGAAGCGGGGCGGGCATACCATGCGTCCGCACCTTCTTTTTCCATTGCGCTAACGATGTGTGAATTTACTTCTTCGTCTTTCAAAACTTCGTTGGTTTCTTTGTGAACGAATAATGCAAGTGGAACGCCCCATGCGCGTTGGCGTGAAATAAGCCAATCAGGGCGATCTTTAACCATTGTTTCGATGCGCGCCTTATGGCTATCGCCGCCCCAATCAGTTTTGTTGATTTCGCGCAATGCAACTTGGCGTAAAGTTTCGCCATTAAGTGCATCAACTGGCTTGTCCATTGCAATAAACCATTGCGGCGTATTGCGGAAAATAATTGGTGCTTTAGAGCGCCATGAATGTGGATATTGGTGTTTAAGGCGACCCATTGCAAGAAGGTTGCCAGTGGCCTTCAAAGCATCCAAAACGCGTGGATTGGCATCACCCTCTTTACCAATATCTTTGGCACTACCTTCGATACGCATAACCAACGCACCCTCAAACCCTGGTGCTTCTTTGGTAAGGCGGCCTTCTTCATCAACCGTGAATGGGATTTCAGATTGCGGTAGGCCTGATTTCATCCAAACCAAATAATCGTCCGCACCATGCGACGGCGCAGTATGCACAAAGCCAGTACCCGCATCATCGGTTACATGATCGCCAGCAAGCATTGGCACATTAAACTGATAACCACCATTTGCATCAGCCCAGTTTTTCAATGGATGCGCACAGATAATGCCTTCAGGTTTTACATCATTAAGGCGTGTATATTTTGCCACTTTGGCGTTTGCGAAAATGCCCTCTGCCAATGCATCGGCAATAACAATTTTATCACCAATTGTTGCAAATGGTGTGAATTCCAAACCTTCTTCGATGCCATCAATTGAATAAAGGCCATAGGCAATTTTTGAACTATAAGAAATTGCGCGATTGGCAGGAATTGTCCAAGGTGTTGTTGTCCAGATAATTACAAATGTGCCCTCTGGCCCACCTGAAACAATCGGGAATTTCACCCAAATTGCTGGTGAAACCTTCTCTTGATATTCAACTTCGGCTTCTGCCAATGATGTGCGTTCAACTGGTGACCACATGATTGGTTTTGAACCGCGGAATACAAGGCCGTTTTTAACAACGTTTAAAAATTCGCGTTCAATCACGGCCTCGGCATTATAATTCATGGTAAGGTATGGATTATCCCAATCACCAATTACGCCCATGCGAATACGGTCAGCTTTTTGGATTTCAACCCATTTTTTTGCATATTCGCGGCACGCTTTACGAAATTCAATCGCAGAGATTTCTTTTTTATCGCGCCCTTTTGCGCGGAATTCTTCTTCAACTTTCCATTCAATCGGAAGGCCGTGACAATCCCATCCAGGGATATAATCAACATCAAAGCCCGCCATTTGTTTAGAGCGAACCATAAAGTCTTTAAGAATATTGTTCAAAGCATGCCCAATATGCATCGCGCCATTGGCATAAGGAGGGCCATCATGAAGAACCCATTTAGGGCGCGCTTTTGATGCTTCACGAATTTTTTTATATTCGGTGGTTGAACCCCAACGCCCAATAATCTCTGCTTCTTTTTGTGGTAAACCTGCGCGCATTGGGAATGCAGTGTCTGGCAAAAAGATAGTTTTTTTATAATCGCGTTTTTCTGTGGTTTCGGTCACTTTTATACTCTTTTTAAATTCGAATTTATATTGCGCTTAATAATGGTTTTGCGCGTAAAATCAAACAATTTAGGCAAAAATTCAAAAAAGCTTGACACATGATATAAAATTGATATCATTTTTATATCAACTCAGGAGGGTTTGATGACACAAAATAATCCAATAAAGGCAATAAACAGAACACAAGAACGTCAGGGTGCATCTATTCCAGGTGTTCCTTTGTTCATAATTTTCCTAGCGGCAATTTTAATTTCAATTTTTATGTTTGTTTCTAAAGGCGATGAAGCATTCATTTTTGTTGGTATAATTGTTCTTGTATTGGGTGTTTTAGGCTTGTCTGGCTTTTATTCTATTCAGCCAAATGAAGCGTTTGCACTATTAATGTTTGGCGAATATCAAGGCACAGATAGGGCGCAAGGTTTGCGTTGGGTATTTCCTTGGATAACACGCAAAAAAATATCTATGCGGGTTCGCAACGTTACTTCTGACACTTTGAAAGTGAATGATAAAGACGGAAATCCAATTGAAATTGCTGCAAATGTGGTTTGGCGCGTAAAAGATAGTGCACAGGCTTTGTTTGATGTTGATTCTTATGAAAGCTTCTGCCGTATTGAAATTGATACTGCGCTTCGTGATATTGCCGCGCATTATTCATATGATCATGCAGTTGAAGGCGAATTAACTTTACGTGGTCATGCCGAAGAAGTAGCCGAACTACTTGGCGAACGCTTGAATGCACGCCTTGATGTTGGCGGTATGATGGTTGATGAAGCGCGTATTTCACACCTTGCCTATGCCCAAGAAATTGCGGGTGCAATGTTAAAACGCCAACAAGCACAAGCGGTAATTGCGGCGCGGACTTTGATTGTAAATGGTGCGGTCGGTATGGTTGAACAAGCTTTGCAACAATTATCAGACCGCGGCGTTGTAAATCTTGATGAAGAACGCAAAGCGCAAATGGTTGCAAACCTTCTTGTGGTTCTTTGCTCTGATAAGGATGCGCAACCTGTTCTTAATACTGGTACAATTTATTAGGTTATAAAAATGGCCGCGAAACCTAGAAAGCCTTTCCTATTGCGTATAAGCCCCAAAACAATGGCGGCAGTGGAAAGGCTTGCGGCGTCTGAACTTCGTTCAACTAATGCGCAAATGGAAATCCTAATTATGGAAGCTTTGAAAAAGCGCGGGATTTCTATTGAAACTTCTAATGCTGAAGATACTGAAAACTAAGCATTTAATGCAACAAAGTTTTAAAAATTAAAACTCCATTAACCAAATCTGCCAAAAACTTAATTTGTAGTTTTCCCAATGGGCGGAGTGTGACTTGTTCGGTCTGGCAGTAAATTTAGTTCTAATCATAGCCTATATGGGTATTGGTGTCGGTTTAGGTGCCACAGCCTATTATATGTATGATTATTCGATTGTTATTTCTGGCTGTTTGGGCGGAATGTTTATGCTTGGTTGCGGGCTTTTGCATGTTGGGCTTTCACCGCGCAAAGCCAAACTATCAAAGCAGGAAGCACAAAAAATTGAAAATAAATTCAATGAAATTTCTTCTATCCAAGCCAAACAAGCCGAAGATTTAGAAAAATTCAAAGCTGAAATTTATGATGAAGTTCGCGCACGTGAAGAAAAAATAACAAGCGAACTTAGGGATATTGCAATCGGCATATCTGAATTTGCATCACGTATGCAAAAAGCCCAAGCACAAAAAATTGCCAATCCGACTGCCGCGCCGCGCCGTTCAGAGCGTAATTTGTTGCAAACAGTAAAAGATTCAATCGAAGGAAATCGGGTTGAACTTCATCTACAGCCTATTGTTTCCTTGCCACAGCGCCGCATTGCGTTTTATGAATGCTATACACGCCTTCGTGATAATTCAGGCAATTTAATTTTGCCGGGTGAATTTTTGCGCGTTGCAGAACATTCAGGTTTAGTTGCCGAAATCGACAATATGTTATTGTTAAAATCTGTGCATCTTGCGCGCAAAATGGTGAAACGCGATAAAAGAATTTCTTTATTTTGCAATTTATCGCCAACCTCTTTGGCGGATGAAACTTTCTTTGGTCAATTTATTGATTTCTTGCGCGAAAACCGCGATTTATCAGGCTCTATAATTTTTGAATTAACCCGCGATGCATTTGATAGATTATCAATGACTGCCGAACGCAATATGGGGCGTTTGTTTGATTTGGGCTTTAGATTTTCAATAGATCGTTGTGATAGTGTTGATCTTGATTTGCGCAAACTTGAACGCATGGGTGTTCGTTATGTTAAAATCGCAGGCGAAAGATTGGTTGAACAATTGGTTCGCCAAAATGTTCGCCCAATTACTGGCCTTGCACGTGAATTTGACGCAGGCGATGTTGCATCATTATTCGCACGCTATGGCGTTGATTTAATCGCTGACCGCGTTGAAAGCGAGCGTACAATCGTTGAAATCCTTGAGCTTGATTTAGGATTTGCCCAAGGCATGTTATTTGGAATGCCAAAGCCAGAAATGGAATATATCCAAGGCGGGGAACAAATCCAAACGCCATTACGCCGACATGTGGCTTAAATAATTACATTATAGGGCTTTTTGAATTTGCTTAATATTGCTAAATGGCATTATGCAAATAAAAATAATCGACACTCTAGCGCAAATTTCAAATCAATATGACGCAATTTTTTGCGATATTTGGGGCGTAATCCACAATGGACGTAGCCAATTCCCAAATGCACTTATTGCCCTTAAGGCATTTCGTGAATTGGGTAAAAAAGTTGTTTTAATCTCAAATTCACCACGCCCAAGCCCGCATATTCCACCGCAATTGCAAACAATGGATATTGATAATTCATGTTATGATGCAATTGTAACTTCGGGTGATGCAACAATAATGACTGCGCGCGAATATGGGCAATCTGCCTATCGTTTGGGGCCGCCAAAAGATGATATTTTCTTTGACGCAATTGGTGTTGATTATGTTGATATTGAAAAGGCGCAATATATTATTTGCACCGGCCCACGTGATGATTTGAACGAAAGCGCCGAAAGCTATCGTGGTGAATTAGCACAATTGGTAAAACATAATCTTCCGTTTATTTGCGCGAACCCTGATAAAATGGTGCAACATGGCGATAAAATCATTCCATGCGGCGGCGCACTTGCCGATATATATGAAGAATTGGGCGGCAAAGTCGTAATGGCGGGAAAACCACATGCGCCAATTTATGAGATGGTTTTGAAAGAAGCCACAAAATTATTGGGTTATACGCCTGATAATTCAAAAATTCTTTGTATTGGTGATGGTTTGAAAACCGATGTATTGGGGGCGAATAATCAAAATTATGATTGCCTCTTTATCGCTGATGGTATTCATGCCAATGATATGAAGGATGAAAATGGCCTAAGTGCCACAAAAACCCAAGCATTCTTAGAAAATGCGGGTCTAAAAGCTAAATATGGGATGGAATTCCTAAAATAGGGGGCAAAAATGGCACCAGAGATGTCATTAAGCGAGATTTATTTAATCGCAATGCTAATTATTTTCACCGTGCCATATTTGGTATGGCGTGTTTTTAAAACTGATTATTATGCGCCGCTTGTGGTGGTTCAGATTATTGGTGGCATTTTGCTTGGCCCTGGTATTTTGGGGCATGTTTTTCCCCAATATTATGAATTTGTTTTCAATCCAAAAGTTATTGGCGCGTTAAATGGCGTGGCATGGTGGGCCGTTATGATATTTGTCTTTGTGGCAGGTATCGAACTTGATATTGAAAAAGCATGGGAAAATCGCCGTGAAAGCTCAATAACTGCAGGGCTTGCGCTTGGTGTTCCTTTGGTTTTTGGTGCGATTGCCGCATTAATTATGCTTAAAATAAATTCGAATTGGATTGGCCCTAAGGGTAAAGAATGGCAATTCATCCTTGGAATAGGTATGGCATGTGCAGTTACCGCCTTGCCAATCTTAGTTTTATTCATGGAAAAACTTGAAATTCTACGTAAACCATTGGGACAGCGGATTTTGCGTTACGCAAGCCTTGATGACATTATGATTTGGGGTGTTTTGGCGATAATCCTTCTTGATTGGAATAGGGTTGGTCGCCAAGCAGGCTATTTGGTGGGTTTTGCAATTGCCGCATATTTAATGCGCAAATTAATGGCAAAAATTCAAGAGCAAGACCGATGGTATATCGCCCTTATCTGGCTTGCCGCAAGTGGTTTTGCCGCCGATTGGTCAGGGCTTCATTTTATGGTTGGTGCATTTTTGGCGGGCGCAATTTTGGATGCCAAATGGTTTAATCAAGAAAAAATGGATTTGTTCCGTTCGCATATTTTACTTGCGATAATGCCTGTATTCTTTTTATCGACAGGGCTTAGGACACAATGGGATGTTGGCGGATTAATGGTATTTGGCGCCGCATTCTTATTATTGTTGGCATCAGTAAGCGGGAAACTATTTGGCGTTCAAATTGCGGGTAAAATCCTTAAATGGAAAAAGGGTGAGGCATCGATAATAGGATGGCTATTGCAAACTAAAGCATTGATCATGATTATTTTTGTAAATATCCTTTTGGATAAACAAATCATCACCAATGAAACCTTTACCGCAACCTTACTTATGGCGGTCATGAGTACGATGTTATCAATTCCAATGGTAACGCCAAAATTAAAAGCGATTGAAGAAAATAATTAATGAAATTATTTCATCATGCCACACACGCTATAACTGCCGCGATAGGTGCATTTATTGCGATATTTATTATCGCGATTTCAAGCAAATATTTAGGGCATAATCTTAATATCAATATCGCAATATTTGCCCCGATTGGGGCAAGTGCGGCATTGGTATTTGGCGCCCCTTTTAGCCCATATTCACAACCTGCAAACGTAATTATTGGCAATATTATTGCCGCATTAAGCGGGATTTTGGCATATAAAATTTTTGGCGATAGCGCGCTTGGTTTTAGTGTTGCGGTTGGTGTGGCAATTTTATTTATGATGCTATTTGGTGTTATGCATCCACCTGGCGGCGGTTTGGCATTATTGATGATAATAACGCATCATTTGGACATTATATATGTTTTGATTGCGGTTATCATTAGTTCTGTTTTATTGGTCTTGAGTGGAATAATCTATCACAAGATTTTAAATCATCATTATCCACACATACACAAACTTTAATTGTTATCAGTAAATTGTAGTTTGTTTGTTGCTTTTGCGGGCATAAATAGCTAAGTCACACGCATCTATGAGCACAAAATTACCAGTAACTATTGATGATATACGCGCCGCCCAAAAATTAATTGCGGGGCAAATATCACGCACGCCATTATCTTATTCTAAAACCTTATCCGAAATAACGGGTGCACAGGTTTGGGTTAAGTTTGAAAACTTCCAATTCACTGCATCTTTCAAAGAGCGCGGGGCATTAAATCGCCTTTTAAACCTCAATGAAGATGAAAGAAAACGCGGCGTTATTGCCATGAGCGCGGGAAACCATGCGCAAGGTGTTGCATATCATGCGGCACGCCTTGGCGTTCCTGCAACAATTGTAATGCCAAATGGCACACCTTTTACAAAAGTTGAACATACAAGACGCCACGGCGCACGCGTAATTATTCACGGTCAAAGCCTTGTTGAAGCATCAGATTATGCGCATGAATTATGCGACAAGGAAAATCTTGTGTTCATTCCACCATATGATGATGCATTGGTGGTTGCAGGGCAGGGAACAATCGGGCTTGAAATGCTTGAAGATTATGCAGATTTAGAATGTCTAATCGTTCCTGTTGGCGGTGGCGGTCTAATTGGTGGTGTGGCAGTTGCCGCAAAAGCAATTAATCCAGCGATTGAAATTGTTGGGGTTGAACCTGCGATGTATCCGTCAATGGATGCGGCGCTTCGCCAAATAAAAGATGTTAAATGCGAAGGCCAAACCATCGCAGAGGGTATTGCCGTTAAATATGTTGGGCAAATCCCAACCGATATTTGCCGCGAGCTTGTAAAAGAAGTTCTTCCAGTTGAAGAGGCCGATATGGAACAGGCCGTAACCCTTTATTGCAATGTTGAAAAAACGGTTGCCGAAGGTGCGGGCGCGGCGGGTCTTGCGGCATTGCTTGCTTATCCTGAAAAATTCTCTGGTAAGAAAATTGGCCTTATTTTGTCGGGCGGAAATATCGACCCGCGCCTTTTGGCAAGTGTTCTTACGCGTTCTTTAGTTCGTGAACAGCGTATCGTTCGGTTAAGAATTGTTGGCGATGATCGCCCTGGTCTTTTGGCGCTTGTATCAAAAACAATTGGCGATACAGGCGGTAATATTATTGAGGTTGCCCATAATCGTCTTGCCCTTGATGTTCCTGCAAAGGGCGCAGAGTTTGACATAATGGTCGAAAGCCGCGATGCATTACATACACAAGAAATTATCGATGCACTTACGCGAATTGGTTATCCACCACGCGCATAACAAAGGTTTTAAAATGATAAGAAAATTTGGTGCTTTTGCTTTATTATTAGGTTTAGGTTTTGGCGTAATTTCGTGTTCAAAAAAAGATGAAATAATTGCTTCGCCTGAGGCTACAAAAAATCTTCAAGATGCCGATAATTTTCTTGCGCAAAATCAGGCGCAAACTGGGGTTTTAACCACAAAAAGTGGCCTTCAATATATGGTCATCAATAAGGGTAAGCCTGATGGTAAGTCGCCATCTTATGATTCAATGGTTCGCGTTAATTATGAAGGTAAACTTGCAAATGGCAAAGTTTTTGATTCTTCATATGAACGCGGTGTTGCCGCTGAATTCCCTGTTTCACAATTAATTCCAGCATGGACAGAGGCATTACAATTAATGCGCCCTGGTGATGAATGGACAATTTGGGTGCATCCGAAACTTGGTTATGGCCCTGTTGGTATGCCAATGGGTTGCGGTGAAGCTGATAGGCCTTGCGAAATTCCGCCAAATTCTTTGCTTATTTTTAAAATGCGCCTTGAATCTGTTGTTGGCGCTGATAATGTTGGCGGTGAAGTTAGTAATGAAATCACTAATTCTATCGATGGCAAAATCCCAGAGGGTGAAATTAAGAATCACTAATAATGCAAAATCAAGCAATTGATATTTTAAAAACTTTAATCGCGTTTGAAACTGTTTCGCGCGATTCAAATCTTAAATTAATTGATTGGTTCGAAGAATATTGTGTTTCTTATGGCGCACGCACAAAACGCATTTATAATCAAGATAATAATAAGGCCAATTTGATAATTGCCTTTGGCCCCGATATTGATGGCGGCATTGTTTTATCTGGTCATTCCGATGTTGTGCCTATTGATGATCAGATTTGGAATACAAATCCATTTGAGCTAACGCAAATTGGCGATAAATTATATGGTCGCGGAACAGCCGATATGAAGGCTTTTTCGGCGTGTTTTTTGGCGATGGTTCCAAGGATTGCGCGCGAAAATTTAAAGCGCCCAATTTATTTTGCCCTTTCATATGATGAGGAAGTTGGATGCCTTGGCGCGCCGTCAATGGTTGATGAATTGGCAAATAATTTTCCAAAAATCGATGCCGTAATTGTTGGCGAACCAACAAATATGAAAGTTGTTTCTGCGCATAAATCAATTTCAACCTTCAAGATTGAAATCACAGGCCATGAAGCCCATTCAAGCCGCCCCGACCAAGGGGTTTCGGCAATTATGGAAGCCATTGATTTACTTACGTTCATTAAAGAGCTTTCAAATTCAATTAAAAACCCAAATAGTATTTTTGAACCAGATGGCGCAACTTTAAGCGTTGGGATAATTGAAGGCGGTACAGCGGTAAATATTTTGGCCCATCATTGCCGTTTCTTATTTGATATTCGTTGCGAGCCTGATTTTGATAATTCAATATTGATTGATAAAATTGCCCAAAAAGTTGCGCAAATTGATGTTGCAATTAAAAAACGTGCACCTAATGGCGGCGCGATAATGACAAGACGGTCAAATACGCCGGGCCTTAAATTTGAGGCTAATTCAAATTCTGAAAATATCTGTCGCCAAATTACTGGCGATAATGACGTCTTTGGCGTTGCCTATGCCGCCGAAGCAGGCCTATTCCAGCGCGCATGGCTTAATGCAGTAATTTGCGGCCCTGGTTCAATATTACAAGCGCACCAACCAAATGAATTCATTGAAGTAAACGAAATCGCAAAATGCATTAATTTTTTAGAAAAATTAATCGATAATCATTTTTTATAAACGCTTTTGTGCAAAAATAGCCAAAAATAAAGATTTTGTTCATCTTATTTCTACTTGATGTTAATCCTTCGGGTTTAAATGAATGACAATAATTCATTAGATGGTGTTTGAATGTTCTTTGCAATTGGTGTTGTTTTAGTATTTGCGACAGTTTTCGGTGGCTTCATTGCTGCGGGCGGTCAGCTTGATGCAGTTATTGAAGCTGCGCCAATGGAATTGGTTATTATTCTTGGTTCTGGTATCGGCGCGATGGTTGTCGGTAATTCCATGGACACGCTAAAAGGCGTGGGTGCAGGCTTTGGTAAAGTTGCCAGCGGCCCGAAATGGAAAAAGCAAGATTACCAAGATTTATTGCTACTTTTATTTTCACTTACAAAATTGATGAAATCAAAAGGCGTGGTAGCACTAGAGGCGCATATCGAAAAACCACATGACAGCCCAATTTTCTCACGCTATCCAAAAATTGCCAAAGATCACCACGTTACTGATTTGATTTGTGATACTTTGCGTATGATGACAATGAACCTTGATGACCCGCATCAAGTTGAAAACAACATGGAAAAGCAATTAGAAAAGCATCACCATGAAGCGCATTCACCTGCCCATGCTATTCAAAATCTTGCCGATGGTTTGCCAGCGCTTGGTATCGTTGCGGCGGTTTTGGGTATTATTAAAACAATGGGTGCAATCACAGAACCACCTGCTGTTTTGGGTGGTATGATTGGTCACGCATTGGTTGGTACATTCTTGGGCGTTTTCATGGCCTATGGCTTAATTGCGCCAATTGCTGCGCGCCTTGGTTCAGTTGTGGACGAAGAAGGTCAGTTCTATAAAATCATTCAAGATGTTTTAGTTGCACATTTACACGGCAATGCGGCACAAGTTTCGGTTGAAATTGGTCGTGGTTCAGTTCCAAGCTCTTTGCAACCAAGTTTTGCAAAACTAGAAGAAGCAATCGGTCAATTGCCTAATGATTAGGTTTTAAATAAGCCTTTTGCCTATTTAGATTTAATCATTGGTAAGTTTGATTCTTGCCTGTTTGCGCTTTGATTTTGCTATTATTTCAGACAATCGCGATTAATTGAAAAAAAATTACACATAATTGTAATGCAAATTAGCTATTGAAACCGTAATCGTTACGCAATTATTAACCACAAAAAAACTATGAAAATTTTTTCAAATCAATATTGTGGCAAAGCTCTGTTTCGGTTTAAGTGTTTGAATTAAAATAAAAAAATGACAATATTTGACCGATTGTACATGAAGAAAACTTAATCTTTTTTACAAGCTATGCCTTTTTCTTGGCAAACCAATGGTAAAGCTATGCAAAAATGCATAAATGCGCGCGCATTAATTGATGATTTTGGGGCTTGCGCGATTGTCAATTTCCGCTAAATCGGCATTAATGCGTGCAATTTTTAGGGGCTCGCAGAGAAACTAAATATTGAGGATGTTTTCAATGAAAAAGATTTTCGCTGCTACTGCTGTTGTAGCCCTTCTTGGCGTTGCTGCTTGCGGCAAACCTGCTGATACTGCTGCTAACGTTGCTGCTGACGCAACTAACTCTGTTGCAAACGTAGCTGCTGACGCAACTAACACTGTTGCTGCTGCTGGTGCTGACGCTACTAATGCTGTTGCTGCTACTGCTTCTGAAGCAACTAACACTGTTGCTGCTGCAGGCGCTGACGCTACTAATGCTGTAACTAACGTTGTTCACTAATAGCGACAACTAAAGGTTTTGAGGCCGTCCTTCGGGGCGGCCTTTTGCTTTTTTGGGATATTTTTTAGGTGTAAATTGTCAATCTTAACGCCACATATTGAATTTGACGAAAATAATATTCCAATAAACCTAGATTTTGGTGATTCATATTATTCAAAATCAGGTGGGCTTGATGAAACCCTAGAGGTTTTTATCAAAGCTTGTAATTTATATGAAAAATTTGCCAATCAAAAAAATATAATAATTGGCGAAACTGGTTTTGGAACTGGCCTAAACTTTCTTGTGGTTTGGCAAGAATGGCAAAAAAATAGAAAACCAAATTCAATATTGCATTTCTATACTTTTGAAAAATTCCTTATGACCAAGGAAATTGCCCAAAAGGCTTTATCAAAATGGCCACAATTAAATAATGACGCGCAAAAATTATTGTCAAAATGGCCGATTGCAACATCTGGTTTGCAAAGAATATGGCTTGATGAACAAACGTCTTTGAACATTATTATCGGCGATGCCAATGAAACAATGCAAAAGCAAAATTTTAAAGCTGATGCGTGGTTTCTTGATGGCTTTGCCCCAAGGTCGAACCCTGATTTTTGGAATGATAATATATTTTCCCAAGTTGCACGCTTAATTAAACCCGATGGTCGTGTCGCAACATATAGTGTTGCAAAAATTGTTCGTGATGGCCTTGAGGCCGCAGGTTTTGAACATAAAAAATGCGAAGGTTTTGGTTCCAAGCGTGAACGATTAGAAGCATGGCCTAAAGCATCAAATATACAAGAATTACCAAAACTACCCGCAAAAATTGCAATTATAGGCGGTGGTATTGCGGGGTCTGCATTATATTATGCCCTAAAAAAGCGCGGCGCAGATATTGAAATTTTCGATAATGATAGAAAGGGCGAACATAAAGCGTCAAACAATCCACGCGGCCTTATAATGCCACGTATCGATAGGCAAGATACAGCCGAAGCAAGATTGTTTAAACTTGCCTATCTTTATGCCATTCGCGAATTGGAAGCATTTGAAAAAAATGGTTTTGACAAAACAATCATAAAAGAATTTGCCAAATCAAAACGCGATATTGAAAAATATAAAATCTTCAAATCACAAAACCCAATTGATGATGAATTGCTTCAAATTGAAGATGATTATTTAATCCATAAAGGGGCAATGGCATATCCATCAAAATTATGTGAAAATTTACGTGGCAAAAATTCAATCATTGAGGCTGATATTAAATCAATCAAATTTGATGGCGAAAAATGGCATTTGTTTGATGCGCAAAATGTTGAATATGTCGCCGATATTGTAATTCTTGCCAATGGTCATGGCATTAATAGGTTTTTGTTTGACGCTTTACCAATTACGGGGCGAATGGGGCAGGTAAGCATTACCAAGCAAAAATATTGTGACGATAATATACCACGTGCCGCAAGTGGCTATAGCGTACCATTTGAAGATGGGTTTCTATTTGGTGCAACTTTCGAAGTTTGTGAATTATCCAAAATCCCACAAGTTTCAAATGATGCAAATCTTGAAAATATAAAAATATTATCAGAATTTTTGCCAGATTTGGCGAATAATATTGACGAAAATGAATTAGATGCGCGGGCATCAATGCGCGTAGTTTCTGATGATATGCGCCCAATCGCGGGTCCAATTTATAATGAAAATAATCTTTTCACACTTGGTGCATTGGGCTCACGCGGCTTTTCATTGGCTTTAATTTTGGCCGAATTGATTGCTTGTGAAATTTATTACGAACCATCACCTTTTGAAGATGAAATTAGAAATCTTGTTACGCCGCATAGGTTTTTCAAAGCAAAGTAATCAAAATTAAATCAATTTGTGGTTTAATATGGCATGACACAAATTACTTTGATGGATGATAATTCCCTTTTATTAGATCGCCGTGATAATGCGCGTAATGTTGATTTTTTGGGTGTAGTTTTCACGCCACTAGATGCAAATCAACTTTTGGAACGTGTTGTTCAAAAGGCAAATTCAGATGAAAAATTTGGCTTTTTAATCACCCCAAATGTTGATCATTTCGCCCGCCTTTCAAAAGATGATAGCTATAAGCACATTTATGAAAATTCGTGGATGAATGTTTCAGATAGCCGAATCTTGGAATTATTTGCCAAATTTTCAGGCTTTGATTTGCCCGCTTGCCCTGGTTCTGATTTGACGGCAAGCCTTATGAATGATGTAATTAAATCTGGCGATGATATTACTTTAATTGGCGGCGATGCCGAAATTGTTGAATTTTTGCAAAATAAATATGGCGTAAAAGTTCATTGGCATGAACCACCAATGGGGCTTAAAAATAAACCTGATGCGCTTGATGAAGCGGGCAAATTTATTGCCAATAGTCCAGCAAAATATCATTTTGTATGTGTTGGTTCGCCACAACAAGAATTGGTTTGTGAAGCGGCAATGAAATATGAAAATGCCAAAGGAATTGGTCTTTGTGTTGGTGCATCAATGGACTTTTTGGCAGGGCGCGCCAAGCGTGCGCCGCAAATAATGCAACAATTGCGTCTTGAATGGTTATATCGCCTTTTGAGTGAGCCAAAACGCCTTTGGAAACGTTATTTAATTGATGGCCCACGTATTTTTTCCGTTTGGCTTAAATGGCGCGAAGAAAAATAAAGTTTTATTGCATTATTTTCACTTCTAAAATCATGAAAAATGGGGCATTAAGGTTTTATGAAAGATAAAATCTTCTTCCCCATTGCTGCATTGGTGGCAATAATCATGATTTATGCTTCAATAAATATTGGCGCGCACAAGAAACCGCACGCAATTGATGCCAAACAAATTGGTGAAGTTTTAATTATAAGCCCAAAAGATTTGAATAATGGTTTTTGGGCCGATGGTTTTGCCTTTACACGCGCCGAAAAAGTTCCAGGTGGCGGGGCGGGCCCGCATATGATTGCCCTCAAAAAATTTGATGAAAAGCCTGCAATTGTTTATCAATTTGGCGCTTCTACAATTGCAAAAACCCCAAATAAATCGGTTAAAATTGTAATTCTTTGCCAACCTATGAGCCATCAGGAAGCCAAAGAAATTGCAATTGGCCTTAAATCTGGCGATAAAATAATTTGGCAAAATGCAAAGATGCCACCAAAAATCACGCCAATTATTATAAATTTTCCAGCATCACCAACCCCAATTGATGCAATTGTTATAAACCCTGCCACAGAGGGCGAAGAACATGGAATTGAATTGCAAGCACTTGCAATGAAACTTGGATAAGAATTATGTCACACAAATCCTTTATGTTTTTAGGCGCAACTATTTTGGCGGGTGTTTTATCCTTCACAGCCTGCGCGCAAACACCGCAAGGGCCTTATGTGCCACCTGAATTTAAAACTTCTGGCAATATTGATTTTGACAATTGGCGCACAGATTTTGCATCGCGTGCAGTAAATGGCGCAAAAAAAGATCCATCAATTATAGAGGGGATGCTTAATAATCTAACCCCAAATTCGCAAACTATTGCCCTTAATGAGGCGCAGCCAGAATTTGTAAAACCGGTTTGGCAATATATTAATTCGGCAGTTAATTCGCAAAGAATTCAAATTGGTAAAGAAAAATACGTTCAAAATATCGATAAATTATCTGATATTTCGATGAAAACTGGTGTTCCACTTGAATTTGCAATTTCAATTTGGGGAATGGAAACCGCCTATGGCACGAATAAGGGTAATGTTGATGTGGTGCGCGCACTTGCAACCTTTGCCTATAAAGGGCGTCGCACGCAATTAGGTGAAACCGAATTATTGGCAATTGCCGATATTTTGAAAAATAATTATGCCACCCGTGAACAATTAATTGGTTCATGGGCGGGGGCAATGGGGCACACGCAATTCATGCCATCATCATACCTTACAAAGGCGATTGATGGCGATAAAGACGGCAATCGCGATATTTGGAATAACCAAATCGATGCATTGGCATCAACGATGAATTTCCTAAAATTATCTGGTTGGCAAAATAATGAGCCTTGGGGAATAAAGGTCAAAGCATCCGATAAATTTGATTTCACACTTGCCGATGGTCAAATGCGCCCACTTTCTTTTTGGAAGCAAAATGGGATTAGTGGGGAATTTGTTGGTGCAAATGATGATTGGCAATCACGTCTCCTGATACCTGCGGGTGCAAATGGGCCAATTTTCCTTGTTGGGGCAAATTATAATGCGATACGCGCTTATAATGCCTCTGATTCTTATTCCTTAAGCGTGGCTTTTTTGGCGGATATTATCGCAGGGCATGGAAGCCTTCCGACAGATTGGCCCGTAAGCGATCCACCGCTTAGCCGAACCAATACAATTGAGGTTCAAAATTACCTTATCAAACTTGGCCTTTTAAATGGTGATGCCGATGGGCAGGCGGGTTCAAAAACCCGTGCCGCATTACAATCATTTCAAAAATCACGCGGCCTTTTGGCGGATGGATACGTAAATGCAAAGGCATTAAATGATATGCGCTTTGCAATGGGAATTGTTCCAACCAATCCAAATATTGAATATGCAAGCTCGGTCAAGAAAATCGACCCCGCAAATGTCGTGATTGAAAACCCAGATGGCGAAAACGGAATGCCAGTAAAAATGAAATGGCCTAAAAAGAATTAGACTTTTTCAAAATCCCCAAAGCTTTCCAATAATGCCTTAACACTTGCATCAACAATCTTGCCACCCAATTCAATTGTTGCGGTGGTTGGGTCTGAACCAATTCTGCCATCTGGAAATTGTTTGCGATAATCAAGTGCATCGCGAATGCTGCCGTTTGGTGCGATTTTGGGTTCAAGTTTTAATTGGTTTAATGTTTCGCGTTCTTTAAAGCGCCAATATGTAAGGGCAACTTCGGATGCCGTGGCATGGCTTCCGTGACCGATTGGGAATAGGTCCATGCAAAATTTGGTAATCCCCGGTAATTCCCACCAATTCATAAGCATATGCTTAAAAGGCGCATTTTCACCTTTCATTGAATATTGATGATAGGTTTCAGAAAATGCCGCATTAATAGTCGCGCAATTTCCGCCATGCCCATTAAGCCAATAAATATGGGTAAAGCCATGATGGGCAAGTGAATTTGTCCAATCAACAATTGTGGCAATCATCGTGCTTGGGCGCAAAGTCATTGAACCTGCAAATGCCATGTGATGCTGCGCCTGACCAACGCCAAAATTGGGGCCGATTAGAATGTCGGCTTGTTTTTGCGCCTCATCCAAAATAATCTGTGGGCACATTGCGTCAGTTCCAATAAGGCCAGTTGGGCCATGCTGTTCGTGCGAGCCGATTGGGATAATAATTGATTTTTTACCAGATTTAATACGCGCGTCGATTTCTTGCCATGTTGCCGCCGATAGATACATTTTCAAAACCCCTTTGTCGTTTTTTATCGTGAAATTTCAAAAATGATACACATTACAAAGAAAATTTTTCATTTTAGTGTTTTTGCACGAAAGTCGTAATTGACTATGGGCGGGCTTTTTGAGCAAATGCACCCAATCGATAAAGGTTTGAGGAAACTATAAATGACAAAATACGCGCCACCAGCCGAGCTTGCCGCAAAAGCACACATTAACAAAGCCAAATACGAACAAATGTATAAAGAATCCATCACTAATCCCGATGCATTCTGGGCAGAACAGGCAAAATCACTTGATTGGTTCAAAGAGCCAACCCAAATCAAATCAACCTCTTTTGATGAAGATACTTTCGGTATTGAATGGTTCAAAGATGGTGAGATTAACGTTTCTTACAATTGCATCGACCGCCACCTTGAAACACGCGGCGACCAAATCGCAATCATTTGGGAAGGTGACAATCCAGATGAAGCAAAAACTTATACTTACAAGCAGCTTCATACAGAAGTTTGTAAATGGGCCAACACCTTACGCTCTTTGAATGTTCATAAGGGTGACCGCGTAACAATTTATTTGCCAATGATTCCAGAAGCGGCATTCGCAATGCTTGCTTGTACGCGAATTGGTGCAATTCACTCAATCGTATTTGGTGGTTTCTCTCCTGAATCACTGGCGCAGCGTATTGAAGATTGCGATTCTAAACTTCTTATCACTTCTGATTATTCAATGCGTGGCGGTAAAGCCATCCCGCTTAAAGCCAATGCAGATATTGCCGCAGGAATGTGCCCAGTATTAGAGCATATTTTGGTTGTTAAACGCACTGGCGGCGAAGTTAATATGGTTGAAGGGCGCGACGTTTATTATGATGATGCGTCAAAATATGTTTCACCAAAATGCGAACCAATTGCTTATCCTGCTGAAACTCCGCTTTTCATTCTTTATACCTCTGGCTCAACTGGTAAGCCAAAAGGTGTTTTGCATACAACTGGCGGCTATTTGCTTCATGCATCTTTGACCCATAAATATGTGTTCGATTATCAAGAAGGCGATATTTATTGGTGTACGGCGGATGTGGGTTGGGTAACTGGGCATTCTTATATTGTCTATGGCCCACTTGCGAATGGCGCGACAACATTGATGTTTGAAGGTGTTCCATCTTACCCTGATGCTTCACGCTTCTGGCAAGTGATTGACAAGCATAAAGTCAATATTTTCTATACTGCGCCAACTGCAATTCGCGCCCTTATGCGTGATGGCGATGCGCCAGTTAAGAAAACTTCACGTGCAACCCTTCGTGTTATGGGTTCAGTTGGTGAACCAATTAACCCAGAAGCATGGCGTTGGTATTATGAAGTGGTTGGCGATAGCCGCTGCCCAATCGTTGATACTTGGTGGCAAACTGAAACTGGTGGTGCAATGATTACACCGCTTGCTGGTGCAACCGATTTGAAACCGGGTTCTGCGACCTTACCATTCTTTGGTGTTCAACCTGCATTGGTTGATGCCGAAGGCAAAGAACTTGAAGGTGCAACCGAAGGCAATCTTATCATTAAAGATTCTTGGCCTGGTCAAATGCGCACGATTTATAATGACCATTATCGTTTCTTTGAAACTTATTTCACGACTTATCGTGGTAATTATTTCACTGGTGACGGTGCGCGCCGTGATGAAGATGGCTATTATTGGATTACTGGTCGTGTGGATGATGTTATCAATGTTTCTGGTCACCGTATGGGTACAGCAGAGGTTGAATCAGCACTTGTATCACATGGTAAAGTTGCCGAGGCTGCGGTGGTTGGCTATCCGCATGATATTAAGGGGCAGGGTATTTATGCTTATGTAACCCTTAATACTGGTGATGAACCATCCGAAGAATTGCGCAAAGAATTGGTGGCATGGGTTCGCCAACATATTGGCCCAATCGCAACCCCTGATAAAATTCAATTTGCGGTTATTGGCCTTCCAAAAACCCGCTCTGGTAAAATTATGCGCCGTATTTTGCGTAAAATTGCCGAAGATGATTTTGGTGCCTTGGGTGACACTTCAACATTGGCGGATCCAAGCGTTGTTGATGATTTGATTGAAAATCGCCAAAACAAAAAGTAATTCAAACTCCCTTTGGATAATTAAGCCACCCTCTTGGGTGGCTTTTTTATTGACGCCATCAAAATGACAAAATATCAAAATAAAGAGGCAAAATCTTGGGGGCTTATATGAAAGCAAATCATCTAATATTTTTATCGCTTTTAATCGGAATTAATGCCAATGCGCAAAATTTAATTGCTTGTGACGTTAAACCCCAAATGCCCCATGAGAAAATGAATGAT
>JAPUEP010000211.1 GCA_027492515.1 Hyphomonadaceae bacterium | reverse complement strand
AAGAATTAAGACAAATTTTAATAAATCAAAAAAAGCCGCTATAAAGTTTTATTGGATACATTGCCCACGCCATATTCGCAGATGATGCCATTTCTTGTAAAGAAAGCGTAAGAACGTGCGGTAAACCTTGACCGCCAAATTCAGGTTCGGCGCCAATTGTTGGCCATGCCGCTTCACAATATTGTTGATATGCTTCTTTAAAGCCTTTTGGGGTTGTAACGCTGCCATCTTCATGGCGAATACATCCTTCAGTATCGCCAACGTGATTTAGAGGCGCAAGAACTTGCTCGCAAAATTTGCCCATTTCTTCAAGGATTACATCGCGTGTTTCTTTTGTTGCCTCTGCAAAGGTTCCAAGATCTGCATATTGGTCGATGTTCAAAACTTCATCATAGATAAATTGCATGTCACGAATTGGTGCTTTATAAGCCATTTCACTCACCCTTTATTTGTAATTTTGTAAATATTCTTCAACGCGTTCAATATTGCCTTTTAGGTCACTTATCGCCGCAATTATGTCATTTTTTTGGTTTTCGAGAACCAATAATTGTTCTTTGAACTTTGCCAATGCAGTTTGCATTTGATGCTTTTTGCCACCTTCAAGATCATAAAGGTCAAGCATTTCTTTTAATTCTTCAAGTGAAAAACCAATTCGCTTGCCGCGCAATACAAGAATAAGGCGCGCCCTGTCACGTGCCGTATATTTGCGTTTTTGCCCCTCACGAATAGGCGATAAAAGACCTTTATCTTCATAAAAGCGCAAAGTACGCGCGGTAACGTCAAACTCATTTGACAAATCGCCAATAGACCAAAAAATTTTTGATTTATTCAATATTTTTTCCATGAAAGCGTCAATAACACAAGCTAACGTTTACGTCAAGGTAAATATCATTTTTGTTGTAAAATTTTTTTGTTTCACTTTTTAAGCGAATAGGCGTGTCATTTTTGTAATTATAGTTAATATGCCCAAAAATACGGGGTTAAGATGAAGAAATCATCGCATATTTACAAAATTTCGATTGCAGCTTGTGGCTTAATTTTATCTGGAATTTTTAATTCGATTGCAATTGCCGATAATTATTATCGCGTTAGCACACAAGAAAGAACCCCTGCGCCGCGCCCATCAAAAAATAATAATGTTGCCTATAATTTATCGGGGCAAGAGGCAGCGCCATATGCTTATTCTTACGTAAATTCTCTACCAAATGATGGTCATTGGCGTTGGGTCGATGAAAGATGCTATAATAGTTCAAGTGGGCAAACTTGCGTTAAAGGTCATTGGGTGCGCAAAACTGGTAATTCGTGTGAAGAGGTTTCATCACATAGTGTGCGAACTGGTAATTATATAAAAATTATTGCAGGTGGTCGTTCCCCAAATTGCCGTTAGTACCATGTGGTAATACCGTCAAAAGTGCATGAATCACAACGATTAATAAATTTATTAACCTTTCATTTACTGACGCAGTGCAAACCGAAATAAAGGAGAATCCTTATATCGGTATTGCCCAAAAATTGCAGAAGGCAAACAAGTAATACCCTAAAGTTTTTTCCTTTGTTTACAGTATATTAGTGTTGCAACTTGGAAAAATGTCATGACTAACCAATCACCTTGGAGCATCAAGGGAATTAAGCCTAGCAATAGAGATGCCGTTAAAGAGCAAGCTTTTAAGCACGGTCTTACCATTGGGGAATATGTAAATAGCTTAATCGAAGAAGCTGAAACCCGCGTTGTGACCAAAAATACACCAATTTATACACCTGTATTCGACCCTAATTTTCAAATACCACCTGCGCCAACAAATTATGCAACAGCTCATAATCAGGCCTTTGCACAAGAATTAAATCCTTTTCCGCAAATGATGCAAAGTGATACTTCACGCCTTGCGCTTGCGATGGAAGCTTTGAACAAAAAACTTGATAATGTTGCCAATGCAAATCAGGTTTTCCGTCCAAATGATGGTGCAAATTCTGCATTAAGACACGATATTGATAATGCCGAACGCGTTGCAGAGCGCGCGATTGCAAACCTTCTTAAACGCGTTGAAGATGACAATGATAAAAACAGTCAAAATTTTTATCAAATTTCTTCAACCCTACAGGACGTAAAACAAGCCCAAGAAACAATTGGCGAAAGATTGCGCAAAATTGAAACTGAAAACCCTAATCATAGGGCTATTGATTCACTTCGTGCTCTTGAAGAATCTTTAAATCGTCTTGCAACACAAATTGCCCAAACCGATGATAGAACGCAAGAATTAGCAAAAAAAATCGATAATGTTGGTCAAAATCGTCTTTCACCTCAAGATGTTGAAAAAATTCTTGATGGCGGCTTGAATGTTGTAAATGAAAGATTTGACCAAAAACTTGATGAAGTAAATGGTCGTCTTTCTTCGATTGAAGAAATCGCAACTTTATCAATCGAACAAACCGACAAAGGCATAAGCCTTTTATCAGAACGCGTAAAAGACCAAGAAGTTATAAATTCACGCACAACTGAATCGGTTAAAGATGCTTTGGTTGATTTATCGGCCCGCATTACACAAATTGAAGGTCAGGCCACGGATGTGGTTAAAGATGCCCTTGATGAAAGATTTGTCGGCCTTGTTAATCGCATTGAACAAATTGATAATAGCGTTGAAAATTTTGTCTTAAATGCGCGCCGTGAATTAGAAGCTAAGTTTAGCGATCTATCACGTGAGCTTACAGAAAAAATCGAAACCGGCGAAAAAGATACAATTGAAGCAATTGAAAATATCGGCGATCAGCTTGTAAAAACTGCGCAATCCCTTGATGCGCGTGTACGCTCACTTGAAGAAGTGAATGATAATGCCAAAGACCATGGCCTTGCAATGCGTATTGAATTGGGCCGCATAACCCATGCAATCGATGCACGCCTAAGCGCAATTGAAAACCAAGGCAGCGATATAGGCGATAAAGCCGGTGAACATATAACCCAACTTGCACAGCAAGTAACAAATCAATTGCGCCTTGCAGAAGAAAGAACCAATGATTTTGTCAATAAAATGGCAAATGAAAACCGCGCGCTTTTAGATAGTTTAAACAATTCACGCGCCGATCAAATGACGGAAATTGAAAGCAAGCTTTCAATTTTTGATCAAAAATTTAGCCAAAAACTAGATGAAAAAATCGGCCTTATAAATCTTGAAATTAAATCTTCTGAAGACCGTGCAAAGGCAGTAAGTGCACCACTTCACCGCTCTATCGAGCAGGTTTTAGATAGACTTGATACAATTGAATCGCGCGGTCTTGGCTCTTATTCAGAGGTGATAAGTGCACCAAATTCACAAAACAACACCCAAAATATTGTATCACCTCAACTTATTGAAAATGGGTTTGTTGATTTAAACAAGCCAGATTTTGACGATGGCCTAAAAGGTTTTGACGATGAATTTGGCGATGCCAAAACGCCACAAAATGATTTGCTTTTGCAAGATGATGGCTTTTCAAATGATTTAAACAATGAATTGAATATTGACGATACTTTTGGCGATTCAATATTTGGCTTTGATGATGGCGAAAATGCTGAAGGTGATGATTCATGGTTGAATGATCAAAATTCGCTTAAACAGGATTCCTCATATCTTGAAAATGCGCGCCGTGCCGCAATTGAGGCCGCTTATAATCCTGTTGAAAGCAAAAAGAAAAAAGAAAAAAAACCTGCGCCGCAAAAAAACAAAGCACCGATAATCAACGAAGAAAATTTGTTTGATAATACAATTATTGAAACAAATAATGATAAGAAGTCAAAATCAAAACCTGCAAAGACAAATACAAAAACTGGCGGCCTTTCACCAATTGGTAAAGTTGCAGCAGGAACATTGGTTTTGGCAACGCTTTCAACCGGCTATGTTTATTTAACGCAACATAAAAAACCTGATCAAAGTGAATTGCCTCAGGCGTTAAAAACTGCACCAAATACAAACCCCGCTAATCCAGCAATTGCCGCGCCGCCTGTTAATGCAGTTGCACCAACTGAAAATGTTGCGCCGCCAACCATAAGCAATGCAAGCATTCCTAACACAAATGTTGCGCCAACAATTAGCAAAGCGGCAAGTCCAACACCGCCAACAACATTGGCGCCAACAACAAATTTGCAAAATAAAGCGACGCCGCCAGTTGCGCCGATTGCACCAATTGCAAAGCCACAAGCTGCGCAACCGCAACCCCAAGCACCAGTTCGCATTGCAGGAATTACAACAAACACCCAACCCCAAGCTCAGGCTTTAAAAGTTGATGCGCGCTCTTTATATGATGCCGCTTTGGCAAAGCAAAAAGCAGGTGATACTTCTGCCTATGCCAAATTACTTTCACAGGCCGCAGATTCAGGGGATACACGCGCCCAAAATCGTCTTGCGAAAATGTATGAAAAAGGTGATGGCGTTACAAAAAATATGAATGAAGCCCGCAAATGGACAGAGCGCGCGGCGCAAGCAGGTTCACGGCAGGCGCAACATAATCTTGGTGTTTATTACGCAGAAGGTGATGGCGCCCCGCAAGATTTTGTAAAAGCTGCCCAAAATTTCAACAAAGCAGCCCGCCGTGGCCTAACTGATAGCCAATTCAACCTTGGCGCTATGCATGAACAAGGTCTTGGAACCGCAAAAAGCCCAACCGATGCTTATTATTGGTATAGTTTGGCGGCAAAAAGTGGCGATGCAGATGCAGTTCGTAAATCTAAAGAAGTGGCGTCAAAACTTAGTGCTGCTGATAAAGCTGCCTTGGACAGAAAAATTGCAAGCTTCCGTGCCGAAGCAGGTGGGCAAGAATAAAAGCAAAATCATAAAATGCTTGGTTTAATGTTTGCCTTTAACGTCATTTTAGGTTTAAAATCTTAAAGTATTGAGCGTTCAATACAAAAACGAGTATTTACAAAAAGATGGAAATATACCTTCCCATCGCTGAAATGGCCGTAAATCCTTGGCTTATGCTTGGGATTGGTTTGATTGTGGGCGGCGTATCGGGTTTATTTGGTATTGGCGGTGGCTTTTTGCTTACACCGCTTCTTATTTTAAGCGGCATACCTGCGCCAATTGCGGTTGTATCTGGGGCAAGTGTTTCTGCGGCGGCCTCTATGTCATCCTTTATTCCACAATGGGAAAAACGCGCACTTGATTTGCGCCTTGGTCTTACGATGGTAACGGCGGGCGTTATGGGTGTTACAATTGGTTCGATAATATTTCGCTGGCTATCTATGCTTGGTTTTGCCGAATTGGTGGTAAGGGTTTCATACGTTTTATTATTGGGATTTATTGGTTCATCATTGTTAAGTGAATCAATAAAAACAATGAAAAATGCAAAAAATCCAAAAATTTTGAAAAGATCGAAAAGCAATATTGGATATCTTTTGCCACTAAAAATGCGCTTTCCGCGTTCTAAACTTTATATATCAATATTGCCGCCAATAATTATTGGTTTTGTTATTGGTATTTTGTCGGCAATTATGGGTGTTGGCGGCGGCTTTTTGCTTGTTCCTGCGCTTATATATATCGTGAATATGCCGCCAAGCTTGGTTGTTGGAACCTCAATTTTTCAGGTGTTAATCCTTGCAAGTACAACCGCCTTTATGCAATCAACATCTAATGGTGGCCTTGATGTGGTTTTATCATCAATATTGATAATTGGTGCGGTTGTTGGCGCGCAAATTGGCCTGTTTTTTGGTCGCAAATTGCGCGGTGAACAACTTAGAATTCTTTTGGGTTTGGTTATTATCGCGCTTACTTTGGTTCTTGCGCTTGAATTATTTTTGACCCCTAAAGATATTTATACAACTTCATCGGCTGGCGGTGGCCTATGAAGAAAATTATTTTGTTTTTGTCTTTTCTATTTGGCCTATTTCCACAAATTGCAATGGCGCAAAGAACGCGCCTTGCGGCGGCTTTGATGGATGATTCAGTTTTACTTACATCAAATTTTAATGGCGCAAAGCTTACGATGTTTGGCGCGGTTCAATTGGCGGGCGATACAAATACAGATATTGTAATCATAATTCGTGGCCCCAATAGACAGGCATGGATTACCAAAAAATCGAAAATAATGGGGCTTTGGATTGGTCAAAAACGCGTTTATTTTGATGCCGCACCAACTTTTTTTGGCGTCGCAAGCACAAGGCCAATTGATGAAATTGCCCCAAAAGACACACAAAGCCTTTATGGAATTGATGCCCTAAGCCAATTAAATCCACATCAAAACGCCTTATCCAAACAAGAGCTTGAGGATTTTAAAACTGCATTTGTAAATGCTCGTGAAAAGCAAAAACTTTATATAAACGCCCCAAAGGCAGTTCAATTCATGGAAAACGGGCTTTTCCGCGCTGATATAAAATTGCCAGATTTGACGCCGCCTGGTCTTTATACTGTTAAAGTTATGGTGATGAAAAATAAACGCCCAGTAGATACAACACTTCAAAGCTTTGAAGTTACCAAAGTTGGGTTCGAGCGTTTCATTTTTCAATTCGCCCGCGACAATACTTTTATCTACGGGCTGTTTGGGCTTTTGCTTGCGCTTGGTGCTGGCTTTTTAAGTGCCCGCCTATTTCGCCGAATTAATGGCTAATATCTTTTTTGATATCAAGTTCACGCTGCTTTTTGATTTTAGCATCACGGTCAACATCAATTAATTGTTGCGCTGGGTGGGATTTTGATTGATGCCATTCTTGCGGTAATTGGCAAAATCTTATGCCTTTTGAATAAAGTGAACCCATAATCAATTTATCATTATTTTTAATGCCAATTGAGGTTGCGCCAAATCCATTTTCGCCTTTGTCAATATAAACTTGATCCACATTGCCGCCCTTATTGTCACCATTTGGTTCGATCACAATCATTTGATTTGGCGTATCTTTCCCGCCAAACCACATACGCGATTGTATGGTAAATAATTTTGGATGCGCGGCAATAAAAATTCGATTTTCATCATCAATAGATATATTATCAACACCAGTTCCAAGAAACACATTATCAATTAAATTCAATTGGTTATTGGTAATATTACGTGAATAGATTTGAAGATTTCTGCTTATTGTGCCGGTTAAATATAATTTGCTTCCATCATTTGAAAGCGCGATTGAATTGGCAAAAGAAATATTTGCCGGAATTTTTTGTGCGGTTTTTCCGTCATAATAAAATATCGAACCTGTTTTATCATTATCCAATAGATTTTGAACAAAATTCATAAATGAATTAGATGCATAATCACTTTCATTGGTCACATAAAAACTATTGGCAGATAAAGGAACAACATCATTAAGACGGTGTGCGCCGTCAATTTTAACGCTATTTATATGGTTTAATAATCCATTTTCATCGATTTCATAAATTTCAACACTTGAATTACCAGAAGCATTATTCACAGCCATAATAATTGGCTTTGGCCCATTAAGAACACCGATGCCAAAAGGTTTAAAATCTTTTGGTGATTGAATAATATTATCACCATCAATAATGTTTGTGGCATCGCTAATGGCCTGAATATTATCAATTGGGCTAATATATAAAGCACCACGAAGGTTTGGATTTTTCTTTGCGGCATTTCTGTCATAAGCACTAAAGGCGATTAATTTCTTTTCGCCCTCTGTTGTTA
>JAPUEP010000210.1 GCA_027492515.1 Hyphomonadaceae bacterium | reverse complement strand
TGGGCTTAGGGCAATTGCCGCATTTGCATCATTATATGCACCATTAAGGTCATTATTTTCCATTTTTTTTGTGCCAGATATATATAAAGCAAACGCTTTTGGATTATTCTTTGCCTCTAAAGCGCGGGTGGAAATTGTATATTGGTGCTCAAATTCTGGGTTATAAAATCCCGCATTGGTTGCTTTGTGAAGCGTAGCTTTTGCCTCTTCAATTCGCCCATTTGCCATTAAGGCAAGGCCATATTGCGACAAATAAAACCCATTATTAGCCGATTGATACATTTCCAATGACTTTTTGGCATCTTCTAGCCAACCCACATTGTCATGCATACTTGCCTTTATTCGCGCGCGTAAATTAAGATATTCGGGTAAATCAGGACTTAGTTTAACCGCCGTATCCGCAGCCGCAAGCGCAGAAGCTTTATCCATGGTTTGTGATTTATTGACCGCAGTGACATAGGCGGCATATGCATCGGGATGGATTTTCGCGTCTTTATCAATGTGGGATTTATCAATTCCGTCACTGGCTTGTTGTAATTGTTTCATTAAGCCTTGCATTTCTGGAACATCATAGAATTCAGCGCCAAAATTATAAATGCCACCAAAAAGTGCCATTAAATCGGCAAAAGCGCCGTCATATTTCTCCATTTTCAATTGCGCAACAGCCCGGTAATGTAATAATTCCCACTGAATTTTGGTTGAGTCACATTGGCAATAAACGCCAGATTTCACCCATGGTATTTCACGATCGGCAATATCATAAACCTCTTGATATTTTCCAAGCACCATTTTGGCATCAAGAAGCCCCCTATAAGTGAAATTTAAAAGTGAATCACCTTTTCTTTCATGGGCTTTTTCAAGAAATCCAGCATCTTTTCTTTCGTATTCGCGTTGAAAGCCCGCCCACTTTGGGTTGGTTTCCAATTCAGTTCGCGGCGCATAAAAATTGCTTATCGAGTTTGCAAAAGCATAATTTGAAACGGCCAAAATCATTGGGACAGAAATAATTGCCACCAATTTCGCTTTTTTATTTAATTTTCGCATTTTCCCACCAAATGTTTCAATTTTAATAACCACATTTATTGTGGTGTTTTAATACAAAAGCAAGGCAAAACTTAAAAAAATATTCGACCAATTGCCAAGGCCGATTTTGCAATTTAGCACTTGACCAAAAGCACAGTTTTGTTCATGTGGATGCATGACACAAAGCCTTGTAAAATCGCCATTTGAACCCGCCGAGCTGTATAACCAAGTTACACTTGATAACTGGCGCGAAACTGCCATTAAAGCGCTTAAGGGTGAAGCCTTTGAAACCCTTGAAAAGACGTCTGATGATGGCATTGCCATTCATCCGCTTTACACTGCGCAAGATGTGAATGCGCCAAACGCCCTTGCGCCAAAAACAAATAATGATGGTTTTTGGGATATTCGCCAAAGGGTTTTGGTTGATGATATAAAAAGCGCCAATAAAATCGCGCTTAATGAATTGGAAAATGGCGCAAATTCAATTGATTTTGAAATTAGTGATGCTGAATTTGATTTTGCATCTTTAAGCAATGGAATTTTTGATGATTTGGCATCAATTGCAATTATCGGGCATGAAAATGGCCTCGAGATTGCAAAAAATATTGTAGCGCAATTGCCAAGTGAAAAGCTTGAAAAATCTTTATTGGCATTCAATCTTGACCCTTTAAGCCTTAATTTAACGGGGTTTGATAATTATAATCTTGATGCCGCATTGGCTTTTTATGGGCAAAATAATACCAAAGCACCAAAGGCAAAATTCTTTTGTGCAAGTGCTGATTGGATGCTTGGAATTGGTGCAAGCCGTGCATTACAAGTTGCAATATTAGTCGCATCGGGAATTGAATATTTACGGGCGGGCGAAAATAAAGGCTTTGCCCCGTCGCAAATCAATAAATCACTTTTATTCCAAATTGGTATTGATGGCCAGGTTATTTTGGAAATTGCAAAATTGCGTGCCGTGCGCACTTTATGGGCGAAAGTTGGCGCGGCGATTGATGAAAATCTTCCAATGGATATACAAGCAATTGTTTCATCCGAAATGCTTGAGGAAGAGCATCCACATACAAATATTTTGCGCATTGCAAATGCTTGCTTTGCGGCAGGTGTGGGCGGCGCAAATATTATTACCACGCGCTCTTTCGAACCTGATCCTGAAAAGGAAAATGAATTCACACGCCGCATTGCGCGCAATACGCAAATCATTCTTGCCAATGAAAGTAATATTGCACGCGCCAATGATCCAGCAAGCGGTTCATATGCGTTCGAAGCATTAACAAGCGAAATTGCAAAAGACGCATGGTCAATAATTCAAGAAATTGAAAAAGCAGGTGGTTTTTCAAAAGCCATTAAATCTGGCTTTATTGCAAAGAAATTGGGGGAATAAATGGGAAAGCTACCTAATTTTGCGGATGTTTCATTTGATTATCCTTCTCCTCCCCAGTTTACGGGGGGGGTGTCACGCAGTGACGGAGGGGGCAATTGGCAAACCCCAGAAGGGATTGCGGTTAAAAAATCTTATTCGCCAAGTGATATTCAATCCCAAGAATATATAAACACCCTTCCCGGCCTTGCACCATTCATTCGCGGGCCTTACCCAACAATGTATGTTGGTCAACCTTGGACAATTCGCCAATATGCAGGTTTTTCAACCGCCGAAGAATCTAATGCTTTTTACAAACGCAATTTGGCACAAGGGCAAAAAGGGCTTTCAATCGCCTTTGATTTGGCAACCCATAGAGGGTATGATTCCGATCATCCGCGTGTAACTGGTGATGTTGGCATGGCGGGGGTTGCGATTGATTCAATCCTTGATATGCGCACTTTGTTTGATGGTATTCCGCTTGATAAAATGTCGGTTTCCATGACAATGAATGGCGCGGTTTTGCCAATTCTTGCGCTTTTCGTGGTGGCTGGTGAAGAACAAGGTTTTAAGCCTGAACAGCTTACTGGCACAATTCAAAACGATATTTTAAAAGAATTTATGGTGCGTAATACTTATATTTACCCGCCACTTCCAAGCATGAAAATCATTTCGGATATTTTTGAATATACGTCAAAAAATATGCCAAAATTCAATAGCATCTCAATTTCTGGCTATCATATGCAAGAAGCGGGTGCGACGGCGGATTTGGAACTTGCCTACACACTTGCCGATGGCATGGAATATTTGCGGGCGGGCATGGCGGCGGGTATGGATATTGATACTTTTGCGCCACGCCTTTCATTCTTTTGGTCAATTGGCATGAATTTCTTTATGGAGATTGCCAAAATGCGCGCCGCGCGCGGCCTTTGGTCAAAGATTGTAAAAAATATGGGTGCAAAAAACCCAAAATCCTTGCCACTTAGAACCCATAGCCAAACCTCTGGCTGGTCACTTACGGCGCAGGATGTTTATAATAATGTCACCCGCACCGCAGTAGAAGCAATGGCGGCGGCGCATGGACATACACAATCACTTCACACAAATTCACTTGATGAAGCCATTGCCCTTCCAACCGATGCATCGGCAAAAATCGCACGCGATACGCAAATTATTTTACAAAAAGAAGGCGGTGCAACCACGCCAATCGACCCATGGGGCGGTTCTTATTATGTTGAGGCATTGACCCAAGAGCTTGCCGATAAAGCATGGAAACATATTGAAGAAGTTGAAAAAGCAGGCGGCATGGCAAAAGCCATCGAAGCAGGCATTCCAAAACTTCGCATCGAAGAAGCCGCCGCAAGAACCCAAGCGGCAATTGATAGCGGAAAACAAATGGTGGTTGGCGTTAATTGCTACCAAGTTGAAAATGAAGAATTACCGCCTGTTCTTAAGGTTGATAATACTGCCGTTCGTATGGCACAGCTTGAAAAATTGGCAAAACTTCGCGCCGAACGTGATGAGGCAAAGGTAACAGAATGCTTGGCTGCCCTTACTGATGCGGCGCGCACAGGAATTGGCAATTTGCTTGCGCTTTCAATTGATGCTGCGCGTGCCAAAGCAACAGTTGGCGAAATTTCTTATGCGCTTGAAAAAGTATTTGGTCGCCATGAAGCAATTCCAAAAATGCCACGCGGTATTTATGCCGATACAATGGGCAAAAGCGAACCTAATTTTGAAGCTGCCAAAGCCAAAGTTGCCGCCTTCACCCAAAAACACGGCCGCCCACCAAAAGTTATGGTCGCCAAAATGGGGCAAGATGGGCATGATAGGGGGCAAAAAGTTGTTGGAACCGCCTATGCCGATTTAGGGTTTGATGTTGTGCTTGGCCCATTATTCCAAACCCCACAAGAAGCGGCGGAATTGGCGGCAAAAGAAAATGTGCATGTGGTCGGCGCAAGTTCACTTGCGGCAGGGCATTTAACCCTTGTTCCCGAATTACGTTCTGAACTTGCCAAACTTGATCGTTCGGACATTGTAATCGTGGTTGGCGGCGTAATTCCGCCCGATGATGTGCCAGTGCTTAAACAAATGGGCGCGGCAAGCGTTTATCCACCGGGAACAATTATTTCGACATCTGCATTGGAATTGATTGATATTTTGAATAATAGATTAGGGTAGGCATAGCCCACCCTAATTATTTTGATAAATTATTCAGCCGCACGGCATTTGCCATTATCATAATCACCGACGCTTCGGATGATTTCGTTTTCTTTTGGCTCGATACGTTTTCCAGATATTTGACCATCAAGAACACGCAATATCAAAGAATTAAGTTTGGTAACTTTATAACAATCAACCGATGGCTCGGCGTGCGAATTACCAATGCCACTATCATCAGTTATGAAAATATAACGACTTTGGGTTACTGCCGCCATTGCACGCATTAAATATTGCGCGGCATCATCAACACCAGATGATGCAACAGGCACAATTTGAATGCGCTTTTCACGTGCCACTTCGGTTGCAGCCCATGCATTTGCAACATCATCTGAATGTGGTGGTGCATCGGCAACGAATAATGTTGATTTAACCGCATCATCGCGCCATTTAAGGCCCATTGTTTGTGACATGGCAACTTCGACAGCCTCTGGCATGTCGCCACCGCCGCCAGCATATTGTTTAGCAAGATTTGATTGCACTATTGCATAATCTGAATTGAAATCATAAGTGCGAACAAGGAATTCATCCCCCCTATCGCGATAAACTACAAGTGCAATTCTAACATCAATATTATTATGATTTTTTTTGATTTCATTGATAATAGAACGCAATTCAGCTTTAAGATAATTTATCTCATCGCCCATACTACCTGTGGCATCAAGCATGATTGCTAAATCAAATTTCTTAACATTATTAATTTGTGCCACATTAATATCGGCACGAACTTCTTGAGTGCTTCTTACGTCTCTTATATTTATTGTGCGTAATTGTGATTGTGCCCCCTGACCGTACGAAGCAACCATTTTTACTTCATTGCCAAGATTATCAAGCTCTGGGAAAAATACCGCTTTGCCATCTGCCATAGTTTTAAGGCTTAAATTATTGCCATCAGCGCATGTCAAAGTAACATTGGCAAAAGGTATGGCAACACCATTTTGGTTTTTTACAATAATGCTTAGGGTTTTTCGTGTATCAACACGTGGAACGCCTTTTAAACTTTCACTTGCAAGAAACCCATCAACATATTTTGCATAAAGTGAAGGGTTTAATAAATCATCATGATCACCCGCCGTTAATTGACCCGCTTCAATTTTGATATTTGATGTTCCCTCGCGGTCTTTTGCTTCTGAAGAAGTTTTTAATCTTGCACCCGTAACCATAATTTCATCAGATTTTGACACAGAGCGCGCAACTTTTGCACCCTCAGCCATTATTGGCGGTGCTGGTGCAGGAATTTCACTTATTGGTTCAGGGGGCGGTGGGGGCGGTGGCGGAGGGGGAGGAATATCAGGACGATAATCCACACTTGGGCTAATTGGTGCATCTAATGTTGCAACACTTCCCCTATTTGTGTTCTGCTGTATTTCTTTTGGGATTTCATATTGTGGCAATTTTGGTGCGCGCCGACACATAGGACCATTGTATTGCTTTGGGTCTGTGCGCGGCGCAAAGTGACTATTATCATCGGCTAAAACAAATACAGGGTATGGATTAACGACATTAATTAAAGCTGCTGTTAAGATATATTTTTGAATTATTCTTTTTATTGAATTTGACATACCGCCTCCAAAATCTTGCAATATATTATTTTATATTTCAAAATGAGGTTTAAGTATGGCAGGCCTTATTTACGTATTTTACCCCCCAATCGCTTTATAAACATTATAAACGCTCGTGATTGTTAAAACTGCGCCGACCATGAATAATAATTGTTTTGGTTTGATTTTCTTTGCCAAAAATGCACCAAGTGGGGCAGCTAATAGGCCGCCTACAAGCATGCCAATAATAATATTGGTAAAGCTTTGAAGACCGATTGTAAAAATGAAGGTTGCCGAAATTGCGGCAGTTACAAAAAATTCAACCGTATTAACCGTGCCAATGGTTTTGCGTGGATCAGTATTTTGAATTAAAAGGTTTGAGGTTACAACAGGCCCCCAACCACCACCGCCTGCGGCATCCAAAAACCCACCCAAAAGGCCAAGTGGTGCGGTAACTTTGGCTTTGGCAAATTCTTTTTTGTCATCAAAATGAATTGCACGATAAAGAAGATAAACCCCAATACATGCAAGATATGTCATTACAAATGGCTTGGCGACTTTGGCATCAATTGATGACAAAACATAAGCCCCCAATACACCACCAATTACGCCAGGGATTGCAAGGCTTGCAAATAATTTCCAATCAACATTTTTGTGTAATGCGTGGGAAATGCCCGACGCGCCAGTTGTGAATAATTCAACCAAATGAATTGATGCCGATGCCTGTTTTGGATTTACCCCAACAATCGCCACCAAAATGGTTGATGAAATAACCCCAAATGCCATACCTAATGCACCATCAATTAATTGGGCAAAGAAACCTGCCGCCACAAAGGGAATGATTTCATAAATAGTCTCTATATGTAACGACATTTTCTTTCCTTTTAATATCTGGCACTTAAACTTATACCATAAGTTCGTGGTTCACCCACATCCCCTACGATTAAGCCTGTTGATCCGCTTTGTGTGGTTAATTGGTTGAAATATTTGGTGTCTTGGGCATTTTTAACCCAAATTCCAATATCCCAATTTTTTGAAGTGCGAATACCCGCACGTAAGTTGATTAGATTATAACCATCAATCCATGTATATGCCGATGGCGTCGGGCTTGATGAAAATTTACTTCTTATAGAGCCATCAATTCCAAGATAGATTTCATCATCTTGGGTGATTAATTTGGTTGGGATATTACGCTCTATTCCCCATGATGCACTATATTTTGAAATCCCTGGTAAAACCTGTCCCGAAATATCGGATACTGTTGCGGTGCCACCTGAATTTTCAAGTGCGATTGGCGCATTTGGGAAACTTATATATTTGCCATCAGTAAAGGCCAAATTGGCAAAGAAACGCCATTTATCATTCGGCCTATAAGATGAATCAATTTCAAGACCTTGAACGCGAACTTTCGGCACGCTCGCCAAAACCCCGCGCAATGTTGACGAACCAGATGCCGCAAGCTGCACTGTTGCCTGATAATCTTCAATGTCCGAACGAT
>JAPUEP010000209.1 GCA_027492515.1 Hyphomonadaceae bacterium | reverse complement strand
ATTATTGGCACGTAACCGTGTAAAAAATGGTATTATTTATTTGCAAATAAGCCGTGGAACTGCGCCGCGCGATCATGCCTATGCCAAAAACCTTGTTCCTAATATTATTATTACTGCACGCCCAAAAAACTTTGCACAATTAGAATCTAAAGCACAAAAGGGTTTTCATATCAAAATTGCAAAAGATAATAGATGGGGAAGGGTTGATATTAAAACCACCAATCTTTTGCCAAATGTATTAGCTAAACAAAATGCATTGGATAATAATTTTGATGATGTGTGGTTTGTTGATGAAAATAATTTCATTACCGAAGGTTCAGCACAAAATGCGTGGATTATTAAAGATAATACCACAATTACACGACCTTTATCACACGAAATATTGGCAGGAATTACGCGCCAATCAGTTTTAAATTTAATAAAAAAACTAAATTTAAAATTTGAAGAGCGTGCATTTAAAGTTGATGAACTATATAATTCTGACGAAGCATTTGTCACATCTGCAACATCCTTTGTTACACCAATCATTAAAGTTGATTCAAAAAATATAGGTGATGGCAAGATTGGGGAAGTTGTAAAATTGCTTAGAAAAGAATATTTGAAGCTTTGATTTTATAAATTTAATTAATATTGTAATTCTATATGCAACTTTAGCTTGATTATGTGAACAAAATTTACAATTGGTCACCTTGTCTCATTGAAATATTTTTAAAACTAGCTAATCATAAAAAAGGCCATGAAAAGGCAAATCAAAGATAAACGGGTATAAAATGTCAAACGATAAAAAACAAAATCTTCAAGATGCCTTCTTAAACGCAGTTCGTAAATCACGCACACCGCTTATGATTTATTTGATTAATGGTGTTAAACTTCAAGGCGTTGTAACTTGGTTTGACAATTTCTGCCTTCTTTTGCGCCGTGAAGGTCAAATTCAATTAGTTTATAAACATGCAATTTCAACAATTGCACCTGGTGGCCCTGTTGCATTGTTCGACAATGATGGCCCCGAATCAGAGGATTAAATTTGTTTGAAACCAAGCCGCCCGAAGAATGGGCACTTGTAATCCACCCTGTTCGTGATGATGATGAACATGATCGCATTCCACAATTGCGTCTTGAAGAGGCTATTGGCCTTACGCTTGCGCTTGGTATAAAAATTGCGCATTCAACCATTGAAAATATGCGTGAAATAAAGCCTTCCACTTATTTTGGTAGTGGTAAAATTGAGGCTTTTGACAAAATCATCGAAGAAAAAAATATTACAATTGTAGTTGTGGATGATTCAATTTCACCAGTTCAACAACGTAATCTTGAAAAAAAACTTAATGTAAAAGTCATTGACCGAACAGGCCTAATTCTTGAAATTTTCTCATTAAGGGCGCGCACTAAAGAAGGTAAGTTACAAGTTGAACTTGCAAGGCTTTCATATGAAAAATCACGCCTTGTAAGAACATGGACCCACCTTGAACGCCAAAGGGGTGGCACGGGTAAAACCGGTGGCCCAGGTGAGCGGCAAATTGAACTTGATAGGCGATTAATCAATAATCGCATTCTAAAACTAAAAAAAGAATTAGATGATGTTCGCCGCACAAGAAGTTTGCAACGTGGTGGACGTGAACGTGTGCCATATCCTGTTATCGCGCTTGTCGGTTATACGAATGCGGGAAAATCAACCTTATTCAATAAAGCCACAAATGCCGATGTTTTGGCAAAGGATATGTTGTTTGCAACCCTTGATACAACATCGCGCGGCCTAAAAACCCCATCAGGGCGCGAAATAATTCTCTCTGATACCGTTGGTTTTATTACCGATCTGCCGCACGAATTGATTGCCGCATTCCGCGCAACCTTAGAAGAAGTTGCAGAGGCAGACATTCTTCTTCACGTACGCGATATTTCATCGAATGAAACACTTGCGCAAAAGAAAGATGTTGATGATATTTTGGATAATATTCTTGCCGATAAAGAATTAATTCCTGCAATCATAGAAGTTTGGAACAAAAGTGACCTTTTATCACCAGAAGAATTAGAGAATGAACGTAAGCTTGCCGACGAATATCATAAACAACATGGCATTAAATGCGTTTTGTTAAGCGCCGAAAACAAAACAGGCTTTACTGAATTATTCGGTGAAATAGATAAAGAATTACAAATTGGTTCCAAAACTGGATATATTGAAATTGAGCCAAAGGATTTTGCGGCGCGCTCATGGTTGTTTAAACGCGGTGCAATCTTAAATGAATATCCACGTGAAAATGGAAATCAGATTATCCATGTCGCGCTAAATCGCATGGAACAGGCGCAGTTTTTGCGTAATTTTCCCAATATTCAACAAATTGAATTAGACGCGCTCACTGAGCTTGGCATCAAGCCATAGCTTTTCCATTTCTTCAAGGCTTGCTTCTTTTGGGCTTTTGCCTTGTTTTTCAAGTGCAATTTCGATTGCGCGGAAACGACGTTCAAACTTTACATTGGTATTTCTAAGGCTTGCCTCTGGATCAATATCAAATTTTCTTGCAAGATTTGCCAAAACAAAAAGACAATCACCGATTTCTTCGCTGATATGGGCAATATCATTTTCTTCGATTGCTTCTTTGGTTTCTTTTACTTCCTCATCAAGTTTTTTGAATATTTCATTTGCATCAGGCCAATCAAAACCAACGCGCGCCGCACGTTTTGACAATTTCCAAGCACGCGACAATGCGGGAAGTGAAATGGCAACATCCGCCAAAATGCTATTATCATTTTTGATTTTTTCTTTTCGCTCTTTGGCTTTAAGATTTTCCCAATTTTCAATCACTTCAGCGGGGTTTGTAAATTCATTTTCGCCAAAAACGTGCGGATGGCGCGATATCATTTTATCGTTTAAATCATTCACAACATCAGTTAGATTGAACATTTTAGCTTCTTGCGCCATGCGCGCGTGAAACGCCACTTGAAAGACTAAATCACCTAATTCTTCTTTTAATGCTTTGAAATCACGCTTTTGAATTGCATCATGAACTTCATATGCCTCCTCAATAGTGTAGGGGGCAATAGTATCAAAATCTTGAACAATATCCCACGGGCAACCATTATCGGGATGGCGCAATGCCGCCATAATTTCAATTTGCCTTTTTATTGCGGCAAAAAGCTTTTCATCTTCATTTTGCATTTTTCTAACTTTGCTTTTCGGCTAATTGGCGCTGTACATCCTCAACACGGGAACGTGTTAGTGGATAATTTTTCATAAGTAAAATGATTATAATATAGGCTATCGCAGGGAATCCCATAAAAATCATCTGCAAGCCATTTAAAGCAAAGCCAGTATTAATTGCATTTTTTGCGCTTTTAAAATCAATCATATCAAGCAAAAGATAAGAAACACCAACCGAAACCGCATAGCCTGCTTTTGACGTAAGCGTCATACAAGCAAATAATAATCCTGTTCTATCATGGCCCGATTTTAGTTTATCTTCATCACCAACGTCACCAACCATCGCCCTTAAAAGCAAAATAGGGGCCGCATAAACAATTCCCGCAAGTGCAATCATAAGTGCCGCGATTGGAAAATTGCCACTTGGCATAAAATATAAGAATGATTGCGAAATAATTGTATAAATTGCTGCAATTCCAAACGCCACATGCTTGCCAAATTTGGTAGATATAAAGGTCCATAATGGCGTAAACAAAAGGCCAATCACGAAATATATTAACATCAATGCATGTGACTGGGTATGGAAGCCTTTAATGGCGCTTAAAAAGAATAAGAACATTCCACCCGTAACACCCATTGCGAATGAAACAGTGAAATCCGATAATAAAAGCCGCCTAAAAGCACCAATTCCAAGAAGAAGTTTTATATCGCTAAAATCAGAATGCTTTGCAGCGGCATCTGGCTTTCCTTCTTTTGCAAACATGAATGAAATTATGGCGGTAAGGGGCATCATAATCATAATGAAAACACCCATTGATTGTGTGCCAACCGCAGTTGTGCCGCCCATTTTTTCAACAATAACAGGTATTGCCAATACCATTAGCATCCCGATTATATTGCCAACCTGCCACAGTGAGAAAATCCGTGATCTTTCATTATAATCATGGGAAAGGGAATTACCAACCCCAAGTTGCGCCAACATACAAATAGAAAATGCAAAATAAGAACCAATAAGTGAGAATACCAAATAATAAGGTGATGCACCCGGCTTTGCCATAAATAGCATATAGACAAAAAAGGCCATAATTGGCGATCCACCAAGCAAATATGGCGTAAATCGCCCGATTTTGGTGCTAGTTTTATCCATTAAAATGCCAAGGCCGAAATCGATAAAAACATCCAATATTCGTGCCGCCATAAATATTGTGCCGGCAACACCAAGGCTTAGGCCAACATATTCAACATAATATGGCGGTAATTGAACAACAATTGGCAAACCAAATGCTGCCAAAGGTAGGGAGGGGGCAGAAAACGCCAATATACGGCCAAATGAAACTTTTTGTTTTGTAGGTGCTGGATTATTCAAATCATTCTCACATTTATATATAAATTGTATATAGATTAGATTCTAATTAGTTAATATAAAATATTTATTTTGTTTTATCTTGGAAAAAGTATTTTAGTGCATGTGTAAATCCACGCGGTGCAATTGTATTGTGATCCTCATCATTCAATACTTCTGATTTGATTTTTAATGATGGATATTTACGCTCAATAAGGATTTTTTCAAAATCATTTGTATCAGTAACCATATTATATCGATTAGGGTCTTTGGGGTCGCCAAGTCCTGCTTGTTCATATTCACCAATAAACATGAAAACATTTGCATTTAGGTCAGTATTATTTTTTGAATATTCTTCTTCACGTTTAAAAGTATATCTACTGTCATACCAAAGCGATGGGCTGCCAAGAATATAGCCACTAAAAAGACTTGGGTCATTTAACATCACATTTGCGCCAAATAATCCACCATATGAATGGCCGGCATAGACACGTCTTGCGGGGTCGGATCTATATTTTTTTTCAACAAATGGAATGATTTCAGATTTTATATATTCCATATAATGTTTTGCACCGCCATAAATTGCCTTTGGCGGGGCATCGATTGCACCTTTTGTGGTTGGCGTATAGTCACGGCGACGGCTTAGGCCGCCATCTTCACCTTTATTATAAGAAAGGCCGATAAGGATAAAATCTTCAAGCCCATTAACACGACGTCTTAATTGATTAATAATTGGAAACGCATAGTTTGCATCGGTAACATAAAGCGTTGGATATTTTCTATCCTCATTGCGTGTATATGATGACGGAAGACTAACATAAATTTGATAAGTGCGTTTGGAAAGGGGGTCTGCAATATCCCAAACCTGCGAGCCGATGACTTCAAAGGGCAAACCTTGACCACGCTGTGCATTGATAATTGCGGGTTTATTTTCTTCGGTTGATATAGTTTCGCAGCCAGTGACAATTAAAGCAAATGCGCTTAGCAAAAATATTTTTCTATACATATCTATTATCCAACCTAAGGGCTTGAAAGGGTGTATAATTTACAAATATATCAAGGGTGTCAAGGATATAAGCATTAAGTCATTCGCATAAGCTATATTATGGGACATATCCCATGATATACTTATTATTATATTGGCGATGTCATCTGAACGCTCATATGATTTGTTGACGAAATTTTGGTGTGCGTTAAAGTGTTTGTATGACTGAAATTCCAAAAAATGTCGATTTGCAGGCTTTAAGCGCTTATAAAAAAATGAAATCCCTCGCAACTGGATTGTTTGTTTTGATGGTTTTTGTATTTATAATTGCAAAAACATTTGAAGCAAAATTTGCATGGGTTTCATATGTTCGTGCATTTGGTGAAGCTGCTATGGTTGGCGCTTTGGCTGATTGGTTTGCTGTTACCGCTTTATTTCGTCACCCTTTAGGTTTACCAATCCCACACACCGCCATTATACCAAATTCAAAAGATAGAATCGGTACTGGCCTTGGAAATTTCATATCACGCAATTTCCTTCAACCTGATCAGGTAAAGCGCAGACTTGAAAATATTGACCTTGGCAAAGGAATTTCTGATTTTCTTGTTGATGATGAAAAACGAATAAAGTTTAGTGAGGCTTTTGCAAAAGCACTTCCCAGAATTTTTAGCCTTTTAAAAGATGGTCCAATCATGGATTGGTTGCAATCATCTATTAAAACAAGGCTACAATCTTCTGATTTTGCGACTTTTTTTGCAGATGGGATAAAACTTTTAACTGAACAAAAAAGACATGTTAAAATCATTGATTTAATAATTTTCCACACCGACCTTGCACTTGCAAATTATGAACCAAAGTTTCGTGAAAAAGTAAGTGAGAATACAAATTGGCTGCCAAAATTGTTTTCTGTTGATGACACCGCCTCTAATGCCTTGATTAACGCCCTTAAAGATTCATTACATGAAGCATCAAATGACCCAAATCATGAATTAAGAAATTCAATTAATAATGCCATAAGTCACTTTGAACAAAACCTACGCAATGATGATGAATTACGTGCACAAATTAAGTCATGGCAAGATGAAATCATTAATCACCCACAAATAAATGAATATATTAACGGCCTATGGCAATCGATTAAATCAAATCTAAGCAATATGGGGACAGAACGCCAAGAAAACCTTGTAAAAGCCATTGATAATGCCCTTAAGAATATTGCAAATAGCCTTGCAAATAATGATGAACTTCGTGCCGCAATTGATGAAAGGCTTAAAATTTGGGCCGTTGAACTTGCGGCAGCGCAAGGTAATGAAGTTGGGCGAATGGTTGCCGACACTATTAAATCATGGGATGCCACAACGGTTGTAACGCAAATTGAAACTGCTGTTGGGCGTGATTTGCAATATATAAGGATAAATGGAACCGTGATTGGCGGCCTTGTTGGCCTTATAATTCATATAATTTCGAATTTAGTATTCAAATAATCATGCTTCAATTACCATGCCATCGAATGCCGGAATTACACCTTCTGGCAATTGGTTTTTTAGAATATTATAATCAAGGTCGATGTGCATATTGGTAAGAATTGATTGCTTTGGTTTAAGTTTTTCAATCCATTCCAATGTTTGTTCAAGATGTGCGTGGGTTGGATGTTTTGAATAACGTAAGCAATCGATAATTAAGATATCCAAATTTTCCAAATATTTCATACTGTCGGCGGGAATTTCATTAACATCATTACAATATGCAATATTTTCAAACCTAAAACCTGCACACTCAATATCACCATGTATAAGCTTTATGGGGATAAAATTTAATTTACCACCTTCCCCCTTTATACATAATTCCTCACCATAATTTGGAAGTAATTTTGGGTTTAATAGTGATGGATAATTTGGCTTTTCATGTCCGTGGAAAATATAACCAAAACGCTCAAGTAATATTTCACGTGTTGGTCGATTGAAATATGCATCAATCCTTTGGCCACGGCGATAGTTAATTGGGCTTAAATCGTCAATTGCATGGGTGTGAGCTGCGTGGTGAGGGGTCGAGAGCACGGCATCTAAATCTGTAATTTTTGCATTTAATAATTGGGCGCGCAAATCAGGCGATGTATCAATTAAAACCCTTGTATAGTTATTTTCATTTTCAGTTTTTTCAACCAAGATTGAACAACGCGTGCGATAGTTTTT
>JAPUEP010000208.1 GCA_027492515.1 Hyphomonadaceae bacterium | reverse complement strand
TAGTTTTTAATTTCATTTGGATCACAAACGCCAAAATTACCATCTATACGCGGCACACCACCAGAGGATCCACAACCCAATATAGTAATTTTCAAACTCATTGCGTTTTCGCTTTTTTAAATAATCTAAAAAAGTTGGAATCAACAAGATTAATTAATTCATCGCATTCCATATTAAAATATTGTGCCATAAATTTTGCAATATGTTTAATGAATAAAGGTTCATTCCTTTGCCCACGCATTGGAATTGGCGCAAGATATGGGCAATCCGTTTCTAATAAAAGCCTATCTTTTGGTATAATTGCCGCATTTTCACGAACATCAATTGCATTTTTAAACGTTGCAATTCCTGATATTGAAACAAATGCCCCAATTTCCAGCATTGATTTAAGCAATTCAGTTCCCGATGTATAACAATGCATCAAAAGTGGAAATTCTTTTTGGCGCATTGCATTTGTAAGTATAGAATTTGTTATTTCATCAGCAAGTCGTGTATGAACAATCAACGGCAATTGGCAATTTTGTGCCGCCACTATGTGGGTTTCAAAGACTTTAATTTGTTCATCATGTGGGCTTAAATTATAATGAAAATCAAGGCCACATTCACCAATACCAATTACTTTATCATTTTTCGAATATGAAACTAAATCATCCGAAGAAAGATCAAGATGGTCTTTTGCTTCGTGTGGATGTGCGCCAATAGACATCCAAAAATTTGGCTTATCTTCAATGATTTTCATTATTTTTTCGCGATTTTCAAATCTATCGCAAATTGTAAGCATACCATGAATATCGCCATCTTTAGCGCGATTTAGAACTTCTTCTAAGTCATTTTCATAAAGATGGTGGTGAAGGTTTACATGTGTGTCAATCATCGCGCTATTTGTGCCTTAATTTGGTTGAAGGCCTCAATAATAGCCGTTGATTTATCTAATTGATTTGCAACTTGCTGTTTTAATAAAGCAATATTTTTCCATGCGTCATATATTTTTGGCAAATTCACCTGCCCAAATAGGCGCGCCATATTAGCACTTTCACCGGGCGATATTTCGCTTATTTCCAAACCCATTGACGCACTTGCCGCGCGTGAAAGCCAGTTTTCAATAATTGCCATCACAATTTCAAATTTTTCAATATCATTCCCAAGCTTACTTGCTTCGATAATTGAGGAAATTGTGGGATTTGGCATGGTTTCAAGGGCACGCGATATGATTTTATACGTATTTTCAATATCAAAATTCTCAAGAACTTTAACGCGGCCAACACAACCCTGTGACAAAACTAAATTTGCATCATCAATTCTTGGGAAGTGACTTTTCATATTTTCGTTTGATAATGGATCAAGCCCCAATAAACGACAACGCGAGCGAATTGTTGGCAAAACACGACCAAGAGAATTTGCTAAAAGTATAATTATCGCGCCTTTTGGCGGCTCCTCTAATGTTTTTAACAATGCGTTTGAAGATGCTTCGTTCATTTCATCGGCACAATCAATAATTGCCACACGCCGACCTAATGAATTGTTTGCACGTAAATCAAACATCGAAATTAATTCACGAATTGCGTGAATACTTATAACGCTTTTGACCTTTTCATCCTGTGGGCAATATCGTGTCGCAACACGCAAATCTGGGCACGAATTTTGCGCAATATTTTGGCAAATTGGGTCACTTTCATATGACGCAAGTGGGCTTTCTTGCGTTGGTTTTGCACCCAAATATCGTCTTGCAAATCTATATGCTAATGTTGCTTTTCCAATATTCTTTGCGCCGTGAAATAACCATGCATGATGCATTCGTTCGCCATTAAGTGCCTCAAATAACGCGAGTTCTGCATTCTCATTTCCAATGAAATCATAATTCTCACGCGGGTGAATTGTTGAATTTGCTTGGTCGGGTGCATTATCAACCATTTTTATCACCTTGAAGTGATTTTATATATTCAATCGCTTGGCTGAAAACTTCATCTTTCGACATGCTTGCATCAATGACTTTGCAGCGTTTTGGTTCTTTTTTTGCGATATTTAAGAAATTTTGGCGAAGTTTTTCATGGAATTCAATTTTTTTAGCTTCAAACCTGCCTTCATCATCATTACGTGAATTAGCGCGGGCAAGGCCAATTTTCACGTCAATATCCAAAATAAGGGTTAAATCAGGAAGGCATTGCCCAACAATATTTTCTTCAAGACAATTGATAACATTATTTTCGTGTAATCCCAATTCACCTTGATAGGCGCGGGTTGAATCAAAAAACCTGTCACTAATAACGATTTTTCCATCCGATAATGCAGGCTTTATAACCCGTGTTATATGATCTTCGCGTGCCGCATAGAAAAGGCAGATTTCACTCATCGCGTTCCAGCGATTTGCACTTCCTTTTACCAATAAATCGCGTATTGCCTCCGCACCCTCTGTGCCGCCAGGTTCACGGGTTAAGATTACTTGATGCCCATTTGATACGAAATAATCGTTTAAACTACGAATAAGCGTGGATTTACCAGTGCCTTCGCCGCCTTCAAGCGTGATAAATAGGGGTGACTTTTGCATAACCTTTTTTCAGATTATTTTCACCCAAGGTCAAGCGAAAATGTGGCAAGATTAGAGACTGGCCAAAATTGAATTATAATCAATTTTCTCTTTCTTGGCCGGTTTAACAAAGTTTACATTCTCAATATTAGTTACATTATTAGTTATATTGGCAATGCTATTTTGTGAAATAGGCGCTTTATTTTTAGCTTTTCCAGGTTGAGCTTCTTGATTTGATGCAAATTGTGTTGGTGCATCATCAGATTTTTGATTAATTTTTGGATTAAGCTTATTAAGCGCAAATTGTTGGACTGGCTTTTTCGCAGGTGCCGGTGCATATCCAACATATCTTACGCGAACTTTTGCTTTTGAGTTAAAGCCCAATAAATTGGCGGCTTTTTGCGAAACGCCAAACATACAGTTTTTTGTATAAGGCCCACGGTCATTTACGCGTGCAATTATTGAATTATTATTTTCAAGATTAGTGATTTCAACCATACCAGGCATTGGCAAAGTTGGGTGCGCAACACTTACAACATTATTGTCAAAAACTTCACCATCAGCAGTTAGGCGACCTTGAAACTCTTTTTTGTATGCACAAGCATTACCAGTTTCATTGAAATCATCTTCAATATTTGGAATATACCAAATACCATTAACTTGATATGGCGCACCAACTTTTTGCCATGCGGCAACACCAGTTGGGGCATTGGTTTTTTGAACAAAATTACCGCCAACAGATTTATTACCCTCAAGACCTAATTCAGAATTCATTTGTGCAAGTGTTACAAATTCAGATTTTTTGCTTGGTGCTTTGGTTAAAATATTTTGTTGCGGCAAAGTTTTTTTGATTTCTTTTGTCGCTTCAATTTTTACAGGCGCACTTTTATTAGTTTGTGTTTTTGTAATTATTTTTTTTGATATAATTGGTTCGTTAGACGCAGCCTCTGATGAATTATCATTATTTTTTTGTGATTTTGCGTAAGAAAACTCAATCTTTGAGGTTGCATTAGCCTTAGCATTCATTCCAAATAACAAAGCAATAGCAATCAAAGAAGACAGAATCTTCCCTTTTTCTAATTTCACCATTCTGGTTCCCACCGTTTTATACCGTTTTGTGACAATTCTTTGCCTTAGGGGATGCCCTCCCCTTATATTTGAATTGTTATAAAATGAAAAGTTAAAGGCAGGGCTTCAAAAATAGATTGGATTTTATTTAAATTTTCTATTTTTAGCCAAAATATGACATAACATATTGATATAATAGAATATTTACTATGTGCTTGACTAAATACAAACTTCACATAACATATAGAAACCCATTAGAAACTTAAACAAGGGTAATAAGGTTGGAACGCAATATTCATCATAGTGCAATGGTTATAAATACCATTCAATCGCCTAGTAGTGCGGTTAATTCGCCTATTGCCGCTTCGTGGTTTCGTTCTGCTATGAAATTTGGGTTAAATCCTGAAATTAGCCGCAAACAAGATTTAATGCTTGGCTCTGAACTTGCGGTTGAACGTGATAAGCATGGCGCTTTGCTTGCTGTTGCGCGCCCTATTTTGGATAATGTTTTTCGTTCTGTTGGCGGAACTGGCTGCTGCGTAATCCTTACATCTTGTGATGGCCTTATATTAGAAAGCCGCACAAGCGCTGCAGAAGCAGATGATTTTGAAGATGCAAGATTAACCCCCGGCGCAAATTGGAGTGAGGCCAAAGAAGGCACAAACGGCATCGGAACATGCCTTATTGATGAGCGCCCAGTTACAATCTATCGCGATCAACATTTTTATGAAAAAAATATTGGAATGTCGTGTGTTGATGCGCCTGTTCGTGACCATCGTGGTCGGTTACTTGCCGCACTTGATGTTTCAACCTGTCGCCAAGATCATGATAAAGCAATTTTAGGCCTTATATCATCCATAGTAACAGATGCGGCGCGAAAAATAGAGGGTGATTATTTTCGCCAAGCGTTCCCACGTGCGCGAATCGTTCACGCAGGAAATGCCAGTGACCAAGCCCCCGCCCTTTTAGCTGTTGATAATGATGATTTAGTTATTGGTGCAACGCGCGCGGCAAGGCGCATGTTTGGCCTTGATGATTTAATGATTGCGAGCACTTTACCGGCACGCGATATTTTAGGTGCAACCTCCGTTTCACAAGAGCTTTTGGAAAGTGAGCGTTCGGCATTAAGACGCGCCCTCGCACGTACCGAAGGCAATGTTTCAGAAGCAGCAAAACAATTAGGTATTGGACGCGCTACTTTTTATCGCCGCATGAAGCGTTGCGGCATTGATTAATGCTTATTCGCATAAATAGGGCGCGTTTTTGCATAGATTATCAGTTAAAATTACATAGATAACTTATTGTTTATATTTGGTTTTATCATATAGTGTCTCACACTTGAGACACTTTTAAAAATCATAATCTGTCACCCATCTTTAAAACTTAATCACTTTCGATATCCTTTTGTTACGTCACGAGAGACATTGTGACTAATAATATTTACTAGGGAGTAAATCATGAGTGACCTAAACAAACCGCCATTTAAGGCGCGTTACGAAAATTTTATTGGTGGCAAATGGACGCCGCCAAAAGCAGGCAAATATTTTGATAATATTACGCCTATGACTGGCAAAAAAATCTGTGAAGTTCCACGCTCTGATGCTTCTGATATTGAATTGGCATTAGATGCGGCACATGCTGCGAAAGATGCATGGGGTAAAACTTCGATTGCAGAACGCGCTAATATTTTAAATAAAATCGCAGACAGACTTGAAGCTAATCTAGCACTTGTTGCAACTGCCGAAACTTGGGACAATGGTAAACCAATCCGTGAAACTATGGCGGCGGATATTCCATTGGCAATTGACCATTTCCGCTATTTTGCAGGTTGTATCCGCGCTGAAGAAGGTTCAATCGGTGAAATTGATCATGATACAGTTGCTTATCACTTCCGTGAGCCTTTGGGTGTTGTTGGTCAAATTATCCCATGGAACTTCCCTATTTTGATGGCTGCGTGGAAAGTTGCCCCTGCACTAGCTGCTGGAAACTGCATCGTTTTGAAACCGGCTGAACAAACGCCAGTTGGTATTTTGGTTGTTATGGAATTAATCCAAGATTTATTGCCACCAGGTGTTTTGAACATCGTAAATGGTTTTGGTCTTGAAGCTGGTAAACCACTAGCAACCAATAAACGTATCGCAAAAATCGCATTTACTGGTGAAACCACTACTGGTCGCTTGATTATGCAATATGCATCTGAAAACCTTATTCCTGTTACATTGGAATTGGGCGGCAAATCACCAAATATCTTCTTCAAAGATGTTGCCGAAGCTGATGATGCATTCTTTGATAAAGCGATTGAGGGTTTTGTTCTATTTGCTCTTAACCAAGGCGAAGTATGTACCTGCCCTTCACGTGCATTAATCCATGAAGATATTTATGATAAATTTATGGAACGTGCTTTGAAACGCGTTGAAGCAATCATTCAAGGAAGCCCACTTGATTCATCAACTATGATTGGTGCGCAAGCTTCTTCTGAGCAAAAAGAAAAAATCATGTCTTACTTTGACATCGCACGTCAAGAAGGCGCACAAATTCTTATTGGCGGCGAAGCAAACAATCTTGATGGTGATTTGTCAGGTGGTTTCTATATTAAACCAACCGTAATCAAAGGCCATAATCGCATGCGCGTATTCCAAGAGGAAATCTTTGGGCCAGTTGTTTCAGTAACAACATTCAAAACCGATGAAGAAGCTTTGGAAATTGCGAATGATACACTTTACGGTCTTGGCGCTGGTGTTTGGTCACGTGATGCGAACACTTGCTATCGTTTTGGTCGCGCAATTCAAGCGGGCCGTGTATGGACTAATTGCTATCATGCATATCCTGCGGGTGCTTCATTCGGTGGCTATAAACAATCTGGTATTGGTCGTGAAACCCATAAAATGATGTTGGATCATTATTCGCAAACCAAAAATATGTTGGTTAGCTATAATCCAAACAAATTGGGCTTCTTCTAAAAAGTCGTTTTGCCTTTGGCAATTACGAAGTGTGATAAGCAATTTATTAGTAATAACAATTGCCGCGGGCTAATTTTCCGCAACTAAATTAGCCCGCTTTTCACTTAATTTAAAACAAATCCGACAGGGGAAAAATATGAAAAAAACTATTATTGCACTAAGTGCAATTGCGAGCGTGTGCGCTATGCCTGCGTTTGCACAAGACATGACACCAAAATTTTCAGGTAGTGTAACACTTGCAAATGATTATATTTGGCGCGGTGCAACACAAACCGACAATAAAGCTGCGGCATTCCTTGCTGGACAAGCTAATATTGGTAATTTTTATGTTGGCGTTGGTACTGAAAATGTTGATTTTGGTGGCATCAATCAAGAATATGATATTTGGGGCGGTTATGTTGCCAAACTTGGCGAAAAAACTTCACTTGATATTGGTTTTGTTCGTTATGGTTATGTTGATGCGGCTACTGATATTGATACTACAGAATTTAAAGCGGCACTTACACAAACAATTGGTAAAGGCTCATTGACTGGTTCAGTTTATACAACATCAAATTTCTTTGGTTCAAAAAAGTCGGCTACATATTATGAAGTTGCTGGCTCAACTAATCTAAATGATAAAGTTTCATTAAGCGGTGCATTAGGGCGTCAAAATGTTGAAGGCTCTGGCGGCGACTATAATACATGGAATCTTGGCGTTGGATATTCAATCAATAAAAATGTTGGTTTGGATTTCCGATATCATGATGCTGAAGATTTAGACTCTGCTTTTGTAGCGTCTGTTAAATTTTCATTCTAACCCTACACTGCCCCGAAGTTTTCTTCGGGGCTTTTTTTATTGTTTTAATCACAAAATTTGGATAAATTTTTATTTCGTGAGGTTCAAATGGATATTGTACGTGTAAAAGCTACCGATGCAGCATTAGAATTAATAAATGAAATTAAAAATGATTATCCGCAAATTTTATTTCATCAATCTGGCGGTTGTTGTGATGGGTCAAGCCCAATGTGTTATCCTGCCGATGATTATCGTGTTGGTTCAAATGATGTTAAATTGGGTGAAATTGGCGATGTTCCTTTTTACATTTCCGAAAGCCAATTTGATGTTTGGAAACATACACAATTGATTTTAGATGTTGTTCCAGGGCGCGGCGGAATGTTCTCGCTTGATAATGGCCGTGAAAAAAGGTTTTTAACCCGTTCAAGAATGTTTGAAGAT